>JBGTFN010000357.1:0-13757 GCA_041747275.1 Gemmatimonadaceae bacterium
CGTTGACGCCCGCGCAGCGCGCTGCGATCAACGAGCCCACCGTGGCTTCACAGCCGCAGACACCGCGCGGCATGCCCGCCGGTGCGAATGCAGCTGCCACCGTGGATTCGCTCGCACTGCTCAAGCGCGAACTCGCGGCTGTGTACCCACCGGCACAGCTGCGAATCACGAGTGCCGCTGCCGCGCGCCTCTTCGCGCGTGCCAGCATCGACAGTCTCGCAGCGGGCACGCGCGGCGGTGTGGTGAACGCGATGCTCGACTTCGTGGAGATTCCCACCAACTATGGGCGCAACGTCGTTGCCATCATTCCGGGCAGTGATCCGGTGCTCAAGAATCAGTTCGTCGCTGTCGGTGCACACAACGATCACGTGGGCTTTGCGCCCGTCGTCGACAAGGATTCCATCAAGGCGTTCAACGACCAGAAAATCCGCTGGCAGATCGCCAACGACATGAAGCAGCCCACGATCGAAGCCATCCAGTCGTTTCGCGTGAACATGGACAGCATCCGTCGCGTGCATCCCGCGCCGCGTCTCGATTCCGTTAACAATGGCGCCGACGATGACGGGTCCGGTTCCATGGCGGTGCTCGAAATCGCCGAAGCAATTCAGGCCATGCCCGTCAAGCCGAAGCGTTCCACTCTGTTCGTGTGGCACACCGGCGAGGAAGGCGGACTCGTCGGATCGGCGTACTACATGCGTCATCCCACGGTGCCGGTGGACTCGATCGTTGCGGCGATCAACGCAGACATGATCGGTCGTGGCCGCGCCGAAGATCTGCCAGGCGGCGGTGATGACTATGTCGGTGTGGTGGGATCGTTCTTCGACTCGAAGGATCTTGGCGAGACGGTGCAGGCGGTGAACAAGAAGCAGAGCAAGCCGCTCACGCTCGACTACAAGTTCGACGAGCCGATCGCGTGGGGCGACTACAACAACATCTACTCGCGCAGCGATCACATCAACTACGCTCGGCAGGGCGTGCCGATCGCGTTTTTCTTCACCGGCCTGCACGGCGACTATCACCAGCGCAGCGACGAGGCGGAGTTCATCGATTATCCGCACTACACGAAGATCACGCAGTTCATCAAGGATCTGACCGTGGAAGTCGGCAACGGCCCGCGTCCGCGTCTAAACGGCACAAAGCCGCTCAAACCCAAGGTTATCGGCTGATCGGTTTCGCGGTTCCGGCGGCCCGTTCGACAGCCGCCGGAACCAGCAGGGCCGCAAAGGGCGGCCAGTGCTTCAGTCTCGCGAAGGCGGATTGCGCATGTATCGACGGCTCGACGCCGAGCCCCTGCGCTCGCGCTTCGCGCAACAGCGAAAGTGCGAGCGCCGAGTCGGCCAGTTGCGCGGCAATGGCGGACTGCCAGTACGTGGGCAATCCCCACAGAATTCCGCGCTCATTCGCATTGAGGGCATCGGCGCGCGACTGAATGCGCTGCAGCATACTGCGTGCGCCCGCGCTGTCTCCCGCGGCGGCCGCGCTTACACCGGCCAGACCAAGATCGGTAAAGAGCGGTGCCGCTGCATCACTGCGAACGAGCGGACGCATGACGTCCACCGCGCGATCGGCGCCATTGCTGAGCAGCAAGGCTTGCGCGTGCATTCGGCGCATCGGTCCCGACTCGCGCGTGGCGGCCGGAAGCGCGTCGATCCACGAAATCAGCGCCTGCGCATACGCAGGTGCGACGGAAGCTTCATGTGCCGCCAGCTCGGTCGCAGCAGTGACGCGCAGCGAGGCAAGATCATTCACTGCGAGCGGTGTCGCCTCCGCTGTACGCAGCACCGAGGCGATCGCTGCCGTGTCGCCGCGCGCGGCATGGGCGCGCACTACGAAAGTCAATATCGGTGCCTCGGTGGGATATCGCTGCAGCGCTTCCTGCGCTGCCACGAGTTCCTCGGCGTGCTCGCCGAGCATGTGGAGCGAGTACGTGAGCTCACGCCAGTACGGGCGCCATCCGCGAAGCTCTCCGCGATCGGGTCCGAGCGCCCTGAGCACACTCACCGCCTCGCGCGGCCGGTTCATCTTGCGCGCCGCTTCGGCCACCATGTATTCGCCAATCGTGCCCGGCGCGACGCGTGCCTGTCGCAACGCGGCGTCATATGCGCCACCAAGATCTCCACGGATCAGGCTCGTGGTCATGTCCAGCGTGCTTGCTTCGAGCGGACCCAGCTGATCGCGCTCGCGCTGCAGCTGTGTGAGCAGGGCGGCTGCGCCGTTTGCGTCTCCGAGATTGAGCAGCATGATGGCCGACGCAATGCGCGGCATCGGATAGCTGCTGTCAGCCGACGCTGAGCGCTCAAAGTGGCGAAGCGCACCAGCCGCATCGCCGCCCACGAACGTCTCGAGTCCTGATACATACGATCGATACGCCTCATACGTCGGCGGCGCGATCGCGCGACGCAGGTGCGTCGTGGAATCGGCGAGCGGTGCGATGGCCGCCAGCACGCGCGTACGCAGCCTGTCGATGCCGACCATCAGGCTATCCACCGGTACGCTCACCATTTCCACGGCGCGCACGATGCTGCCGCTCTGCACGTCCACCACGCTGGCCTGAAAGTGCAGCGTTTCGCGATCGCGATACACGGTGCCGCGCACCACCATCGATGCACCGACATCATTCGCCACCGACTGCCATGCATCACGCAACGAGTTCGCCAAGGTGTCGCGCAGTGCCTGTTCACTTGCGAGCATGACCGTCACCGGCACCACCTGCATGCCGTCCACGCGTGCGATGCCCTCGGTGATCCAGTCGGCGGCCATGCGACCAACCGGGCCGAGCGAAGAATCGCGCGTCTGGTTGTCGAGCGGCATCACGGCAATGCGCGAGCTGCTTGTTGCGGTGAGCTGCTGCGCGAATGATTCAGGTGTGCGATCGCGGGTGAGGAAGTACACGCCGGCGGCGACGACAGCAAGTAGCAGCGCGGCGCTTGGGAGATGCCACATTGCGCGACGCGCGCGGTTGGGTGATTCGCTTGGTGTCGCAGCAGTCGCGGCAGTCGTGGCAGTCGTGGCAGTCGTGGCAGTCATGGCAGTCGTGGCCTCGACGCGATCACCGCGCACTTCAGCGGCAGCAGTACGAACACCCCGCAACTCCGCCACCAGCGCCAGCGTCTCCGCAGAAGGCGTTACCTCCAGCTCACCCATCAACCGCGACGCAAACCGCTCGTGCTCCAGCAGCGCCTCGGCCCGCTCGCCCGACGCGCTCAATGCCGCCAGCAGCCGTCGATGCACCTGCTCGTTGAGCGGCGCGATCTCCTGCGCGCGTCGCGCCCACGAGATCGCACTGGTCCAGTCGCGCCGTTCCAGTGCCTCCGCCGACAACGCATCCGACGCCTGCACCGCGTCACGCGCGAGGACCTCCCGCACCCCCGACGCCCACTGGTCGAACGTCGGCGCCTCGTCCACTAGAAAGCCCTGCAGGAACGCGCCACGATAGAGCGCCATTGCGTCGGCCATGCGCCGATCAGCGATTGCCTGCCGGAATCCGAGCACATCGGTACTGACAACCGCGAGATCCACTCCCACGCCATCGTCCCCGACCGTGCGCAGCGATTCCGCGCCGAGCACGCGCCGAAGAAACGCCAACGCCTGCCGAAGAGACGCGCGCGCCCGGCTGTCGTCGGACTCGGGCCAGAACATCGCCAGCAACTGGTCACGCGAGACGAACCCGTCCCCACCCTCGACCGCGATGTACACCAGCAGCGCCACGCGACGCGGCTGCGATAGCAGCGACGCCAGCGAGCCGCGCGAGGCCTCCCGCACGTCAACCGAGCCCAGCGCATTCAGCGAAATCATGCCGGAGGGAGCATCGTGTCGGAAAATCGCACGGAAAGCGGGAAGGGTCTGGCGACTGGCCACGGGTCACGGCGCGATCACGCCGCGGTTGCGGTCAACGCGCATGCTGTCCCGGAAACAACCCTCCACCGCCGAGCACGACAAGACCGCCTGCCCACAACTCCGGAGCCCCGCATGCCCGCTTCAAGATCTCTCCCAACACTGTCGCTCGCACTATTCACGATCGTCACGCTACTCCCGCAGTCCCCCGCGACCTCTCAGTCCTCCGCCGCGACCTCGCAACCGGCAAAGCCGGTTGCCGAGCTTCTGACCCGGATACGCTCCCTCGGCATCCCGAGCTCCACCGATCGCCTCACCGTCTACTACGACGTCGGCCACGAGGCCAAGGCGATTCGCTTGCGCACGCTTGTACAGGACGCACTGCAGTTCTTCGCCGACTCGCTCGGCGTCACGCCAGAACTCACGCTCGCCGTGCTCGAGCGACCCGCGTGGGAGCGCGTGATTCTGGAGCAGCCTTACGGCATTCCAGGCGTCCACGGCACGCCGCCCGTCGCCTTTCTGCCCGCCACCGACGAAAACCTCGCCGCAGACGATGCGCTTGCTATCGAACCCGGAATCTCCGACTCAACGCGCGCGCTCGTGCGGGCGTCCGGTCGTACGTGGGCCGAGGCATCTCGCCGCTATGTGGACCTCGTGGGTCTGCACGAACTGGGGCACGTGTTCGCGGGCGCGTACGGCATTCGCGTGCAGTCGAAGTGGTTCAACGAATGGCTCGCGACCTACTTCTGCTACGCATTCCTGCGCGCCCATCGTCCGCTCGACGCGCACCTCTGGGAAGGCATCCGGAGTTGCTGCAGCGGTTGGAGCAGATTTCGCCGGGGTTTGCAGCGTGGGGGACGGGCATGCGGTGAGCGTTTGGCGTGAACGCCCCGCGACGCGGTCGTGAAACGCGGGCACATTCCTGAGCCAGCTCCGCGCCACTACCGGCTCAGAGCGAACACCGTTCCATCAGCGCGCAGTACATCCCACTGTTCGTGCGCGTTCGGCACGTCTCGGTTCACCGGGATCCACAGCATCTCGCCGTCATGCAGCACGCGTCGTGTGCGGTCGGCCGCGACGGGCGGGAACGACGTCGGCGTCTCGGGCACGCGCACCTGCGATGCGGTCAGTCCACCGGCCATGCTTGGTCCACTGTTGAACATCTCCAGCAGCGCGCCTCGCGTGGAGTCCACAAACTGCTGCCATGCCGCCGGCGTCACTGGACGCGTCGCGTACGCCACCGCCCTCGGCCCGCTCGCCTCGCCACGTTCGGCGTATGCGGTCAGCGTATACGTCTGCTCGTCTGCAACGACCACTGTCCCGTCGGACAGCACACCCCACACGTCGCTCACTTCAAACGGACCGAGCGGGAGATCGTATTCGAGCACGCCCGCCACAAGTCGGCCGCGGTACGCGCCAGTTGGCCGCACCTCCGCGATCGTATCGAAGCGCGAGAGCGAGATGTTGAAGCGAGCGAGCACCTGACCGTCCTGATCAGGCGGAAGTGGGTCCAACCCCACAGGCGTGCGCGGACGCACGCCGTACATGTAGCCTCGTCCGTCATACGCCGTCGGCTGGGGAGGCCACTCGTCGAACGTCGGCTCTCGGCCACCCGATTGTTCGCGGAGTGTCGCGCGGCCGGCTACACGGGCGGCGTTACGCGCCTGCGTGACTATGTGGCCTCGATTCGCCCACGACCCGTCGTCGAACCCGTCGTTCGCTTTGAGACCGAGCACTGGCGGCAGGCACAGTTTGATTTTGCCGAGGTACGGTTTCTGTGGGACAACCGCTTTGCCCTGCTCATGGTGCTGGGCTATTCACGCGTGTCGACCCGCTCGCGTGTCCAACCTGCCATGGCCCCAGGCGGCTCGTCGCCTTCATCACTCAGGCCTCGGTGATCGACCAGATTCTCACCCACCTCGGACCCGCGCCGCGTGCGCGCCGTCGCCCGCGCACCGAGGCTCGCGAGGGAGTGGACCGGGGCGTATGTTCACCACACCCCGATTGAAACTCTTATCCCGATCCGCCGCGAATACGGGGGGGGGATGCCTGCTTCCGCTCGCTATCCCGCGTTGCATCCCTGATGCAGCTGATCACAATACCGACCGCGGCGCCCGAAGCGACGCCAGTTGATGCGCTGCCGGCGCACAGCGCTTGTCTGCATTCCGCGGACGCGCTCACCACTTCCGCACACCCTGCAGGAGCAGCCGATGACCAAGATCGATGACCTCAAAGCCTTGACGAAAGGTCTCGGTGGTATGTACCGCGAGTTCAGCCAGAGTTATGCCGAGATCAAGTCCGGCCGATCGGTTTCGGGTCTGTACACGAACGACAAGCAGAACGTCCAAGGCAACCCGAACGAGTTGTACGTGGGCGGCATGTGCCACATTATGTCGATGTACTGGGTCATCGGCCAAGCCCACGGTATCGGTGCGCACAAGTCGAAGTTCATTGAATGGGTCGTACCCGGTGGCAAGTCGGTCAACATGGAAGCGGTCGGGGCACTGGTCTCGAAAACCGTCATGTACAAGGCCAAGGGCCCGGCAGCCGCGTCGCGCGGCATTGCCAAGGATCCGAACTTCGATGAGAGTTTCTTTGCGCGCTACAACATCAAGAACAAGCAAGAAACGTCGACTGGCTTCGGTGGAATCCGCAAAGCCATCGCGCAAAGCAAGGACCGCTACTTCCTGATCAGTTATGGCCGCACGGGCAGCGGTCATGCCTGCGCGGCCCAGAGCACGAATCAGGGCGGGCATGCCTACTTCGATCCGAACTACGGTGAGGCCATGCTCTTCAGCAAAAGTGCCTGGGAACGCTGGTATCCCGAGTACCTGCGAATTTCCGGATACGACCCCAAGTACACCTCGCAGGCCGTCTACGGCTACAAGGCCAAGGGTTCGGACTGAGATTGACCTACTCCCCCGTCGCTCGACCGTGCAGCATTTCGCACTACGCGTCGACAAGAGCGGGTCAGTGGTGACGCGTATTCCCTGGACACCGCGCTTGTCCGCCGGTGCAGTGTCGCTGGCTCGATACACGCATCGCAATCGGCAACGACGGTCGACTCCTGTACGAAGTGGGAAATCCCAAGGTGCAGCCTGAAGTGCTTGCGATCGCTCCTGATCGAAGCGCTAGCACGGCATTCCGAGTCGATCCCAACGCCCGCGAGTTCGCGCAGCGCATCGCGGTGCAAGATGGAGTGCTCTACGTGCCGCGCGGCTCACAGCTGGAGCGTGAACCTGGCACCGAGATTGCCAAGTGCGATGCAGAGACCGGGCGTCATATTGGCTCAGTCAGACTTCCACGACCAGCGATGAAAATCGCAGCGAGTGGAAGCCTGCTTGTCGCCATAGCTGAAACAGACGACGGCTATGGATTCTTCCGCGTGTCCTACTGAGCGCTTCACGCGAGTGAGCAAGCGCCACCCGCTCGGCCCTGCACTGACCTCAGTCTACCGCCTGCTTGAGCAGTCGAACGTCGCCATCCGGATGCTCCACCAATGACCAGATGTATGGTCCCGCGACGGCACGCACCAACTGTGCCCGAGGCACCGCAAAGTTGCCGCGAATAGTGCCGTTCGGGTCGAACCAGGTGTAGGCCACGCGCGCCCCGGTCCAGTCGTTGCCACGAAGCAGCACGGTGCCGTCGTCGCCGAGTACCAGATCGATGACCGGAATGCGATAACGCGGAATGAACAAGCTACGCCCGTACTCTGTTGCGGTGAGTCGGGGGATCCCGTGCGTGCGGCTCGCGTTATTGAAGCTCTCGACCTTGCGCGCAAGCAGCGAATCGATATCCGCCGATGTCGCACGTTGCATCGAATGCTGCAGGTACTTTTGATAGATCACCCGACCGTCGCTGTGCATGACCGTGAGCTGCGGCGGCTGCCTTCGCTGCGCCGCTTCGTCACTTCGCTCCACGGTCGCGGCGTACAATCCGTTTCGGCTTAGCGCCCAGAGCGTCGCATCAGACGCTAGCTGTCGCCCCGTCAAGACCGCGTCGCGCACCCGCACCTCGTGCGTGCGATTTCGCACGTTCATCAGGAGCAGCGTGTCTGGACGTCTCGATGTACCACTGGAGATTCGCAGCAGCGGCTCCAGTGATGCAGTCATCACATCACTATTCCGTGATCGCGGCAGCGTACCGCAGATAAACGTACCGTCAGGAGTAATCGCCATGGGCTGCGTGGTAAACGAACTCGCGGTCACTATGCCAGTGAATATCTGCGTGCGCACGTTCCCGCGGCCGAAGCGGTCAACAAACGTGAGACGTCTCGTGCCGTTGTCGCTCACCCAGAGCGTGTCCGCCAGCCATCCAAAACCCTCGATATTTCGATACTCGCCGGGCCCGGAACCTTTGCGACCAATGCGGCGAGCGCTCGACAACGCCGGCGATAACACAAAGAGTCCATCCCTGGGTGCGCCAATCAGCACAACGGACTGATCAGGGGTGACACCGAGCCTGGTTTGCATGGTCAAACCGATCACGCCGGCAGCGTCCGAGTACGAGGCGACCGAAGGCGAGACGCTGAGTTGCGCGGCCATCGGCTGAGATAGCACGACTAGCAGGAACGAAACAAGCGTTGCGACTACCGATTGATTGGTCGACATCGGCGTAGGGCGCTGGACGTGAGAGACTTCGTGAACGCCGATAACACGCGAGCCTGAAAGATACACAGAATATTCTCAACTGATTTCGACGTTCTTCTCGCATAGGAGCGTGCACAGTCATAGCGACTGGCGCGGCGGACGCTAATTCGCGAACGCGCAAACGCGCTAAAACTGCCACATCCTGCTAGCCGACGCATTCCAATGGTAGTTTTTGCGCGTTTGCGCCTTCGCGTATTCGCGCTCACTGGCTCGCTGAATCGAAGGCGTCGGTGCCGAGCACTTCAGTGGGATCGCGCCTGAGCCGATTCGAGCGGTTCGGCCACCACAGTCCGTTCAACGAGAAAGGATTCACAAAGAAAACGCGCTGCGACCAATCATGGTCGCGGCGCGTTCACCCACATGCAGTTCCGCGGCAAGCTCGCGCGCGACGCCTGCAGCCGTTCTTACATCACCTGCGTGCGCAGATCGCTCAACGCCTTCTTCATCAAATCCACCTTCTTCGCATCGCAGCTGCGCTCGAGCTCGATATCCGACTCGAGCCGCGTCAACGCCGTATTCCGCGCCGCACCCGTCGCACGCTCCGCACCGGCAATCGCCGAACGGATCGTGGAAATGCGTGACGCACTCACGCAACCCTTGCGCTCCAGCTGATCAGTGTACGCCTTCACGAGCGGGAAGCTGGGCGGCCACTCGATCTTGGGCTGACCCTGCGCGTTCAGGTACTCCCACTTCACCGTCTTCGCCGCGTCGATCTCGTTCTGCGTGAGATACTGACTCGGCACCAGCTCCGCGACGTCGAGACCGCGCGCAATCTCCGAACTCACGATGGCACCGTTGTACCAGTACGCCGACCACGATCCACCGCTCACCAGACGCGTGCTGTCGATCGGGCCACGGTCATACGACGCAATCTCGAACGGACGCGACGGGTCCGTCCAGTCGAACACCGAGATGCCGCCCTGATACCACGCCTGCACCATGATGTCGCGTCCCGGAACCGGAACCAGCGAACCATTGTGCGCCACGCAGTTTTCCGTCTCCGTCTGATACGCCGGCAACTTGTAATAGCTCTTGAACACCATCTTCTTGTTCTCGATCGCGAAGATCGCGTTGGCGCCCCACTCCGGCTTGTCGCCTTCGCGGCACTTCGGACCGCCGCCACCGCCCCACTCGTCGCTGAACAGTATCTGCGTGCCATCGTTGTTGAACGTGGCCGAGTGCCAGTACGCGAAGTTGGAGTCCGCGACGGCGTCGAGGCGACGCGGATTCACCGGATCGCTGATGTCGAGCAGCAGTCCGTGTCCTTCGCAGGCGCCGCCCGCCAGTCCGAGCGCGGGATACACCGTGATGTCATGGCACTGCGCGCCTTCACTCACGGCCGCGTTGGGATTCGACGCGCTGGGCGCCGGAGCCGCCGCATACGTACGGTTCATGATGCCCTGAATCGCGCCGCGAAGCGCGGTGCTGTCTGCACCCGTGGCAGCGCCCGTGCCGCCACGCGCCTTCACGATGCTGTCGAGCAACGGCATAACCATGCCCCTCGGCACTTCCATGTCCTGACCCGACGCCGGGTTCTTCGCGACGAATCCACCGCGGGCACGCGCGCTCTCCACCGCACGCGCCTGCGCCGCAAGATCGGCATCCGACGGACCGTGACGTGGCGGCGCGGTCAGTCCCGAAAAGATGTTCGCGCGACCGACGACCGCAGCACTCGCGGGATTGGCCAACGGCACCTTGATGATTTCAATGCGAAGGCGCGACGAGTTCGGGTCATCGCTCGACACTGTGCCCGCGCACCCGGCCAACTCCTCAGCCGAACGAATGCCCGACGAACCCGAGACGTAGATGTAGACGTTGTCCTTGTCCTTCGGATCTTCGAGCACCGTATGCGTGTGCGAACCGCGGCACGTCTGCACGTTGGCGACCAGCTTGGGCGTCTTGATGTCGCTGATGTCGAAAATGCGAACACCACGCATGCGCTGCGCGCTCACTGGCTCGCGCACGCCACCGGGCGCGCAGTCCACGCGACCGTTCTGCGCTTCGGCCGACATGAACATCAGGTTGCGAAACACCGACACGTCGTTCTGCGACGCGGGGCACTCGTACGCCGTCACCAGCTTCGGATCGTTCGGATTGCTCACATCCCAGATCACGGGGCCGTTGTAGTTGCCCTGGATCGCGTAGTTGCCGAGAAAGGCCAGATCGGAGTTGGTGATGCCGAGAAAGCCTTCGGGCGACACGGCCTTGGCCGTGACCTTCATGTTCGACACCGCTTCTTCGGCGTCGAAGAGTCCGGCCTTGAGGCCGACACGCGGGTCGTTTGCAGGGCTCGGCGCGGGCGCCGTGGCTGGCTTGCTGCTGGAGCAGGCCGCGAGGGCGGCGAGTGCGGCGACGGTCGTCATGCGACCGACGAATGTGAGCGCACCAGCCGGGCGGTGCAGAAATGCGGTCATGCGGTGTCCTCTGAGTGAACGAACGTGGAACGAAAAGTCTGAAACGGGCGCCTCATGCAGGAGGCGGGGCAAAACCGAACTCGAGCATCATCGTCAGCATGCGGCGGATCTCGGTGGACTGATCCACTTCGACATCGTTGGCAAACTTGAAGATGGTCTCATCCTGTCCGGCGCCGGGGGACGTGAACAGGTCCTTCACCATCGCCACGGCCCCGCGATGGTGCTGCATCATGTACGTCAGAAACAGCCGGTCGAACGCCTTGCCTCGCGCGGCATCGAGTTCCTTGAGCTGCGCGTCGGTCAGCATGCCTGGCATCGAGTTGCCCATTGCCGACATGTCATGCCCTGGCATGTTATGGCCGGCGTGCGCGCCTCCAGTGCCTCCGGCGGCGCCATCGCTCACGCGGCCGAGCGAGTCGACCGTGGGCGGCACCTGATTCCGGTCTTCCAGCCAGTGGCGCATGATCGTGATTTCGTCCTGCTGCGCGTTAATAATGCGCTCGGACAGGCGAACCACGGCCGCATCGGCACCGTGTGACGCTGTCCACCTGGAGATCACGATCGCCTGCGCGTGATGATGAATCATGCCGCGCATGAAGTCGATGTCGGCCTGCGTATACGGATATCGCAGACTGTCCGCCCGGGCGCGCTGAATCGCGCCCTCCTTGCCAGTGACGAACTCAGGGCGCGGCGACGTGGACGACTCCGGCGCACGCGCACTTGCACAGGCGGTGAGGCTCGCGGCGCAGACCAGCAGAGCAGCGTGGGGAATGATCGAACGGAAAAATGTCATGCGGCGGGTATCGAATACTCGGTTGGACACCGGCAGGGGCATCTAGGGTTGGATCCGTAATCTAGCGGTCTCAGAGAGCAAACGCCCCTCAGGCCACGCCTTCAGGGCCGACCGTGACTCACGATGCCTCCGGCGCAGATTACACTGAAGGCAACAGCCGACTAATAAATACCCCGATTCTGCTTTCATGACTGATTTGCTCGCTGCGCGCAGCCAGATGGCAATGTCGCTTGGCTTTCACATCCTGTTCGCAGTCGTCGGCATCGGCATGCCGGCGCTGATGGTCATCGCCGAGTATCGCTATCACAAGCATGGTGACCCACTGCTCAAGGAGCTGGCGAAACGCTGGGCCAAGGGCACGGCCATTTTGTTCGCCGTGGGCGCGGTCTCCGGCACGGTGCTGTCGTTCGAACTCGGATTGCTGTGGCCCGTGTTCATGGAGCACGCCGGCGGCATCATCGGCATGCCATTTTCACTCGAGGGCCTCGCCTTCTTCACCGAGGCGATCTTTCTCGGCATCTACCTGTATGCCTGGGACCGCGTTTCGCCGCGAGCTCATCTCGCGGCCGGCGTTGTCGTGGCGGTGAGTGGTGCACTGTCCGGAGTATTCGTGGTCACGGCCAACGCATGGATGAACGCGCCCACCGGATTTGACGTCATCGATGGCGTGATCAGCAACGTCGATCCGATCGCGGCGATGCTGAATCCGGCGGCGTTCACCCAGGTGTTGCACATGACTCTGGCCGCCTACGCTGCCACCGGTTTCGCAACGGCAGGCATTCATGCGATCGCACTATTACGGCAGACGCCGCATCGAGTCTTCCATCGCCATGCACTGCAGATCGGACTGCTCGTTGGTGTGCCGGCGGCGCTCCTGCAGCCGCTGGCCGGTGACCTGGCGGCGCGTCGCGTCGCAGAGTATCAGCCAGTCAAGTTCGCGGCAATGGAAGCGCATCACCATACGGGGCCGATGCCGTTCGTGATCGGCGGCTGGCCCGATGTCACCAACGGCACCAACCGTTTTGCCATCGAGATTCCAGGCGCAATCTCACTTGTGATGTCCGGCTCGGCCGCGACGAGTTATCCGGGCCTCGACTCAGTGCCCGAAGAAGACCGTCCGCCGGTGGCAATTGTGCATATCGCTTTTCAGATCATGGTCGCGTGCGGCATGATGTTGGTGTTCGTGTCGCTGTGGACGATCGTGCGCATCTGGAGACGACGGCGCGGACGCGGTCCTTCGCTGCCGAATGACAGGCGGTATCTGCATGCCGTCGCCTGGACATCACCGCTTGGTTTCATTGCCATCGAAGCTGGTTGGACGGTTACTGAAGTGGGCCGTCAACCGTGGATCGTTCAGGGCTTCATGCGCACGGCCGACGCAGTTTCGCCAGTTCCCGGACTGATTGTGCCGTTCATCGGCTTCACGCTGCTGTACATCGGTTTGTCGATTGCCGTTGTGTGGCTGCTCTATCGCCAGATCCTCAAGACGGGCGTGGGCCCGTCACACGCCGGCGTGACGCAGGAACTTCCCATCCCGGTGCGATCGTGAATCCTGTCGAACCGCTGTTCACGCTGCCTCACGCTGTGGCCGGTGTGATGGTGCTGTCACTGAATGCGTACGTGCTGCTCGCCGGAGCCGATTTCGGAGGCGGTGTATGGGACCTGCTTGCGAGTGGCCCGCGACGTGAGGAACAACGCGCCGCCGTGGCCGACGCCATCGGTCCAATCTGGGAGGCCAATCACGTCTGGCTCATCTTTGCCATCGTGCTCGCGTTCAGCTGCTTTCCGCCGGTGGCCGCCCGGCTGGGCACCGTGCTGCATATTCCGCTCACTCTCATGCTCATCGGCATCGTCCTGCGCGGCTCGGCGTTCACCTTTCGCACCTACGACAGCCAGAAGGACGCCACTCAGCGCCGCTGGGGTCGGATCTTCTCCAGCGCCAGCGTCATCACGCCGGTCCTCCTCGGGGTATCGATTGGGGCGGTGGCGTCGGGGCGGGTCGGGGAGGAGACTTCGGGCGGGTTCGTGTCGCAGTATGTGGAGCCATGGCTCACCCCCTTTGCATTG
>JBGTFN010000358.1:0-7942 GCA_041747275.1 Gemmatimonadaceae bacterium
GCTCGCCGACGCGCCCGAGGACGACATGACCTGTCGTCCGTCGAATGTGATGGGAAGCGTTGTATCCCGCTCCACGAGCACGAGCGCGAGGGTGCTGCCTGGTCTGAGGGTGCACCGAAGCGCCGCGGCAGCATTGGGGGCTGCGTACGTCAGCACCGCCGCTACCAGGAGCCCGGCGGCCCCGCTCACAACCATGCTGGCTGACCTTAGCATGTCCTTCCCTGAGAGGGCAACTGCGCGAACGCGCACGCACGGTGATTTTTTCTTCGATCCTGAAATCGGTGGTGATGAGTCCCACGTGGACCGTACCGGAAAGTATCATCGGCCGAGAGATTCTGCCGGCGATTGCGCGTGACCCCGACTACTTGCGCAAGAACAACATGGAGATCGTTGGCGGCACAGACGCCATGCCGGTCATCCGCCAGATGCCACGCCCCAACAATGCGTTGGGCCGTGTAAAGTTCCTGTTTCCGAACAGTTACTTGATCTACATGCACGACACACCGTCGCAGGCGAACTTCGCGCGCGATCAACGCGCGTTCAGCCACGGCTGTATTCGGCTCAGTGAGCCGCGCAAACTCGCCGAGTATTTGCTGCGCAACGATCCAGCATGGCCGGCGGCCCGCATTCGTGAGGTCATGCTGAGCGGAACCGAAACGGCCGTTCAGCTCACCGATGCACGTCCCGTGCTGATCGAGTATTTCACGTCGTGGGCGGATCGTGCAGGTCAGCTGCACTTTCGCGACGATGTGTACGGCCATGACGAGCGCCTGTCCACCGAACTCTTTCGCTAGGTTTTTTCGCCGAAAGCCGCCAACGCTACGTCATGCCGCTCGGCGAATTGTAGCGTTGGAACTCATCGTCAACCAAGCGTCGCAGTTCTGCCTCGTTTCGAGCTAGTTCGGCGGCGAAAGCTCGTCGAGTTGGCGTCGGTCCTGCCAAGCGGTCCTGCCAAGCGGTCTGGACAGGCGGCAACCAGCGGCTCCACGATGCGTGACGGAGCTCGGAACTGCGGATCGTTGAGAAACACGGCTGCGAAGCCCTCGGCGACCGCCAGCTGCGCGGCAGCCCGGTGGAAGTGCTCGGCATCCGCCGACGAAACTCCCGAGTGTCCGCGGGAAAGGTTCACCAAGAACGTGCCAGTAGCCGGGATGAGACCGTAGGCCATGCTCGACTGAATCCGGCGGTCGCATCGGCAGCGACCTCCCCGTGGATATCCGGTTCGGAAGGGTGGTCCGAGCGAGCTCGGCATAAGAGGTGACGTCACAGTCCCCAGCGCGAACAATCCATGAATTGCCAAGCTCGCCGCCGCGACGCACCTTGGTTGGAGACTGTGGCACCACCCCCGATTGCGACTTGCCGCAAGTTTTGGGCGTGCGTCAATCGCGCGCGAACGCGAACACCCGGATCATGATGCACCCACCCGACCACCGAGATCCGCCTGATGCGCTCGATACGTCGGTGTACGATGAGCTCAAGCGCATCGCACGGCACTATCTTCGCTCACGGGCCAGTGGCGCCACGATCAGCACTACGGAGCTGGTCCATGACGCGTATCTCAAGTTCGGCAACGTGCAAAGTTCCGAATGGAACAGTCGCGCGCATTTCTTCGGCGCCGCCGCGCGCGCCATGCGACAGGTCCTGATGGACTACGCGCGAAACCGGCAGGCAGGCAAGCGTGGGGGGGGGATGACTGCAGTGACGCTCACGAGCGGAGCCGCATCGCTGGAAGTCAATGTCGACGAGCTGCTGGTGCTCGACGATGCGCTCAATCGGCTTCGCACCGTGAACGAGCGCCTCGCACGCGTGGTGGAATTGCGTTTCTTCGCCGGACTCGAAGACGAAGAAATCGCCGGCCTGCTCGAGGTCTCCGCGCGCACGGTTGGGCGCGATTGGACCAAGGCGCGGTTGTATCTGGTGCACGCGCTCGGCCACACCTGATCGGGCCCTGCAACCGGATACGTGACCATGGACGCCATGCGCTGGCAGGCCGTTGAGCATATTCTCGACCAGGCGCTCGATCGCGATCCGGCACAATGGCCAGCGCTCCTCGACGAGACGTGCAGTCAGGATCGTGCGCTCCGGCAACTGGTGCTCGAGCTGCTGGCGCAGTACGGACGTGCACACAATCTGCTCGATAGCAATGCCGGAGCCATCGCGGCGCAACTTGTGCACGATCACGCCGACGGGGAGGTCACCGATCCGCTCACCGATCCGCTCACCGGTACGACACTCGGACCGTGGCGCGTTGGAGCGCAGATCGGACACGGTGGCATGTCGCGAGTGTTTCTTGGTGAACGCAATGACGGCGCGTTCGAGCAGCGCGTGGCCATCAAGGTGCTTCGCGCGGGCCTCGATTCACCGTCGGATGTGGAGCGGTTTCGCATTGAACGCCAGATTCTTGCGCAACTCGAGCATCCCAACATCGCGCGCCTGCTCGACGGTGGCGTAGCGCCCGACGGTCGTCCGTACCTGGTACTGGAATACATCGATGGTGTGCCAATCACTGAGTACTGTCGTGAACACTCCCTCGGCATCAATCAGTGCCTCCGCCTGTTTCTGCAAGTGGCCAGCAGCACGCAGGCCGCGCACCGACAGCTGATTGTGCACCGGGATCTCAAACCGTCGAACATTCTGGTTGATTCGGACGGTCGCCCCCGCCTGCTCGATTTCGGGATCGCCACCATGCTCGATCCGGCCGATCACGCGTCTAACGCAACAGCGACCCGTCGCCGCTGGCTTTCGCCCGACTACGCTGCGCCCGAGCAGTTCACGAGTGGGCGTATCACCACGGCTACCGATGTGTACCAGCTCGGTTCGGTATTGTACGAGCTGCTCACCGAAAAGCGCGTGTTCGAGCGCGCTTCGAGCGGCGATCCGTGGCTCGAACAGCGCGTGCTGCACGACGACCCGCTGCCACCGTCGCGGCACGTGCCGTCGCTGCGCGGCGATCTTGACGCCATCATCCTGAAGGCACTGCGCAAGGAACCCGACGCCCGGTATACATCCGTCGCGGAATTTGCCGACGACGTCCAGCGTGCGCTCGATGGTGCTCCGGTACTCGCGCGTTCCGGCAGCAGTCGTTATCGGTGGGGCCGCTTCATGCGTCAGCGAGCGGTGCCGATTTCCCTCGCGGCGGCGGCACTGCTTGCCATCATTGTCTACGCGGGCACGATTGTTGTGCAGAATCGGCGTATCAGTGAGGCGCTGGCGCACGCGATGCTGGAGCGCGAGAAGGCGGAACAGGTCTCCGCGTTTCTCGTCGGGCTGTTCGATGTGAATGATCCGGGGATCGGACGCGGTGACACAATCAGTGCACGCGCATTGCTCGCGCGCGGCGAAGTGCGTGCGCGGGCGTTCGATCGACAACCTGAAGTACAGGCCGACCTGTTCGAAGCCATTGGGTGGGTGCGCAGCAGTCTGGGTGCATTCAGCGAAGCACGCAGCAACCTCGAAGAGGCGCTGGAGATTCGCCTGCGGGTACTGGGAGAGGCGCACCCGGACGTAGCACAGGTCCGTGTGACCCTGGCCCGCCTTATGGAACAGGAAGGACGGCTCCCGGAGGCGATCTCCGCATATCGCGAGGCGCTTGTGCATCAGCGTGCTGTGCTGGGCGATACGGCGCCCGATGTGCACCAGACACTGTTTCAACTTGCGTATGCCTTGCACACCGCTGGGCAAAATCAGTCAGCCGATTCGGTGTTCGCAAAATGGGAAGCGCTCGCCGACGGGCGTCCACTGCAGCGAAACCTGATGTTTGCCAGTCAACTCGTTGGGCTCAGCCAGTATCTTTCGATCGCCGCACGGGATGACAGCGTTGCGATACGCCGAGCGGAACGGTACCTGCGCGACGCGCTCAGCATTCAGCGAGACCTTGCGGGCTCGCAGGATGCGCTCGTGGCCACGACCACCCAGCTGCTCGCTTCGCTGCGTTGGCAGCAGGGTGATGCCGGAACGGCGGACTCGTTGTATCGCGAAGCCATTGCCGCACTCCGCAGCGTGCATCCAGCTGGGCATCAGAATCTCGCGATATCGCTGGCCAGCTATGGCTCGATGTTGCTGGCCGTCAATCGCTCGGCAGACGCAATTCGTGTGCTGCGTGAGGCCGTGCAGATGACAGACGCCACGCTCGGCGCGGCGCATCCTCTTACTGCAGTGCACCGTGCCACGTACGGCAATGCGCTGCGCACGGCCGGCGATTTCGGCGCGGCTGAGATACCCTTGCGGGCGGCGGCCGCGCAGCTGCGCGACCAGTATGGGGAGGGTTATCTGATGGTCATCCGGACGCGGCTGCAGCTGGCCGATGCGCTAGGCGCAATGGGGCGGTTTCGCGAAGCTGAGTCCACAATGGTGCCAGCGTACACTACGCTGCTGGAACAACGCGGCGTCGAGCACCCGCAGACGCAATACGCCCTTGCCTTTGTCATCAAGCTGTACGAGCGGGCGGGACGTATAGCCGAGGCCGAGCGTTATCGAGCCCTGCTGGTGGTAGCCGAACGCGAGCGCGACGAACGCACTCCCCCCTGAGTTCGGCGCGGTGTCCGACCGGACACCAGAAACTCGTATGTCTGTAAGCACGGCGAGATTCGCCTTGTGCCGCGCGCGGCTTGCTGCGCCGGCGGTCTACACTCGAGTCCGGTCTTCTATGCTTACCGAACGCCAGCGTACTCTGGTGCGCGAAACGTGGGCCATGGTTGCCCCTATCAGCGAAACAGCGGCGTCCCTGTTCTATCAGCGGCTGTTTCAGCTCGACCCATCTCTGCATGCGCTGTTCGCGCATTCGGATATGGATGCGCAAGGCAGGAAACTCATGCAGATGCTCGACGTGGCCATCGCGCAGCTGGACCGTCTCGACACATTGGCACCGGCGGTTGCCGCGCTTGGCACACGTCACGTGCGGTATGGCGTCCGCGATGAGCACTACGCCACGGTGGGCGCCGCGCTGCTCTGGACGCTGGAGCAGGGGCTGGGACCAGCGTTCAGCTCGGAAGTCCGCGATGCATGGACCACCACCTACGGTGTGTTGTCGGATGTGATGCGCAGCTCGAGCGCTCAGCCGCTGCAAGGCGTCGCATAACGACCAAATGTCCGATCAACCATACTTTCTCAGGAGCACATAATGTTCAGTATTTTTCGACGTAGCGTTCTCGCCTTTTTTGTCTGCATCTCGTTCTTTCCCGTTTTGCGCGGGCTTGACGCTCAGGTTATTGACACCCGCACAGCAGAGAGACGCGGCGTCGTATCGACGCCCGGATTCGGCCAGACGTTCACAGTGCCCGACGGGGCGACAACACTGCTGCACTTTTCGTTCTTCCTGGCCACGAGCGGTAACATGACGGCGAGCATGTCAACGTATGAAGCGTTCATCATGCAGTGGAACGGGACGGCCGCAGTGGGCGACGTGCTTTATAGCAGTGGTGAACGGACCGCCTCGCCATGCTGCCCAGTATGGGAGGAGAACTTTCTAACTGGTAATCTTCCGGTGACTGCCGGCACCCAGTACGTCGCGGTCGTCTGGTCCTATTCGGGCAACCTGGTGCACTCGGCAGCTGCGCTTGATGGCGACTATGTCAATTCGTACAGTGGCGGTTCGTCGCTGTTTCCTCATAGCTGTGAAGATGTTCTGATCGGGTGCGGTTGGGTAACGCAGGCAGGCCAAGACAAGGAGTTTGTGGCCACCTTCACAAGCGTCGCAACGGTACCGGAGCCAGCGCCGTTCGCACTGTTCGCGGCGGGAGGGTTGGTTGCATTTGCGGCCAGGCGAATACGGCTTCGCCAAACGTAGAGCCATCGCGGGATCCTCACGCGACGTTTTTTGAGACGACTCAGACAGCACACGCCCGTGTAGTTCATGCACGGCTCGCGTGTGCTGCTATCCGTTGCGCGGACCGGCGCGATGCAGTAGTTGCGGAACACGTGGAAGAGCTTGCGTTGTGCCATTGCGCCGTTCTTTCTGGGCGTCACGAATGCCGTACTCGTTATGCAGTGCGCCGAGGAACTGTGGTGCTACGCACGACGCAGAGCCAGTCATCGACCACAACGCGATTGCTGTCGGGGCGCCGCGCAGCCTCAACGGACGTACATCGGTGCCGTCACTGCGTGGAAATCAAATGGCTGGGACCGGGTCTAGCGGGCCGTACCCGGGTCAGACAGGCGCGTTCACAACGTAGGGTGGCGTAGAAGGGCACGCGTGCCAGACGCGTGCCCCTACCCCCCGAGGAACGTTCTACGGCCAGAGCGTGCAGACAGCATACACGCTCACGTCCGGCGACTTGGCTCCCAGCTGGTCAACATAGACGAACCACGACTTGTTATCGGGTTCAGCTCGCGAATGAAGGACACGCCCAACGTTCGGCACCACAGCAAAGCCTCCGCCGATCACTTTCTTGCCAGCTGGGCAGTGCGCATATCCAATGTGGGCATTGGTGATGAAGAGGTTGGGCTCCGTCACCTTCACCACCTCGATGCCCACCACCCCGTTTGGACCGCCCGGTCCCAACGGGCCCTTCACGCCAGCCGATCCTGCGGGTCCCTGCTGTCCTTGCGGCCCTGCAGGTCCCATCGGTCCCGTGGAACCTTGCGGACCAGCAGCGCCCGCCGGCCCGGCAAGGCCCTCAATCCCCTGCGGACCGGCCGGGCCTTTGAGGTTCCACTGAATAGCGACGTGCTCTGGTGACTTGCACGTCTCCGCCGGATCGGTCGCCTTGATGCGATACAACGTCCCGCTTTGCGGAACGAAGCAGGCATGGATTATCTCGGAATCTGTCGGAACGGCCGTCTTGGTGGTGCTGGCGCTAGCGACTGGCAGGGCTATCAGGCAACCGGCCAGGGCGGTGAGCAGTCGTTGCCGCGGGACGGCATGGCGCTCGTGATGATGTGCAATGGTCATTGAGCTCTCACGTTGAGTGAATGAATGTGTGTTGGTGATGCTGTCGCGATGTCCCGATGGTCTGCGCGGGCTCACGGCACCCAGTTGGCGCAGAACGCGAGCGCCGTAAGTGACGGAGTGCTGGCGCCTAGGTTGGCAAAGACGGCCACCCAGGCAGTCCGGTCGGCGGACGGCCGGGACTCTGCGATGCGGCCAACGAGGGGGTAGAACATGGCTCCGCCACCGAGCACCTTCTTGCCGGCCGGGCATTGAGCGACGACGGTTTCCGTCGTCGCGGCCCACGCGTTCTCCACGCTCACCGTCACCTTTTCCACGTCTGAGAATCCACCGGCACCGACAGGACCCTGCGAGCCCGCGGGCCCTTGCGCGCCAACCGAGCCAGCCGCCCCTTCGGGTCCGGCTGGGCCAGGGGGCCCAACCGGCCCTTCCGGTCCTTGCGGTCCGGCGGGTCCCGCAGGGCCTTGCGGACCTTGCTCACCTGGCGGACCGGTCACTTGCCACTGCATCTGGATATGGTGCGGCGACTTGCAGGTTTCCGCGGGGTCGGTCGCCTTGATGCGATACATCGCACCGCTTCCCGGGATGTAGCAGACGTAGATCGTTTCCACGTCCGGAGGGACGGTCGCAGCAACTGGCGCGGCATAAACTGCCGGTGCCGCCAGGACGCTGGCCAGCACCATGGTCAACGCACCGGTACGCGAGTGATGAAAAGGATGGTGACGGCGAGTCATCTTGCTATCTCCGTATGTGAAGGATGGTGTTGGCGCTGGCTGTCGCTTCGTGCTCATGGGAGCCATGTGCCGCAAATGGCAAATGCCTTGATCAGGGGCGTGTTGAGGAAAAGGCCGTCGACGTACACGTACCATCCGGTGTTGTCCGCGGTCGGACGCGACTCGCCCACATGCCCGTTCCCGGGATGCTGACTGAATCCGCCGCCGATGATCTTCTTGCCGGCCGGACATGTCGCGAGCAGCGACTGGCTGGTGGCGCCCAGCGCGTTTTCCACGGACGCCTCGACAACCGTGATTCCCGCCGACCCGCCCGGGCCTCGGT
>JBGTFN010000359.1:0-3865 GCA_041747275.1 Gemmatimonadaceae bacterium
CGCGGCGCGCGCCGCACGCGCCTTTGTGCTATCCGAACCTCAACTACGGGCCACTAGTCGTGTGGCTTGCTCCTGACTTCGTGAGTCCCGCCGGTCACGATCGCAGCATCGGCACCGTCCATCAGCCCACATCTTCCAGCAGCGCGCCCTTGAGATAGCCTGTTTCGGGGATCGTGATGATTTCCGGATGATCGATGCCCTGACCGGTGACGGCGCGCAGCGCGAGGCGTCGCCCGCTGTCCGACGCGGCAGACAGCAGCATGTTGAGAAACGCGGCGCGGTCAACATGATGCGAACAGCTCGCGCTGAACAGGCGTCCGCCCGGCGCGAGCAGCCGCATCGCCTGCAGGTTGACGTCCTTGTACCCACGCAGCGCCGCACCGACGGTATTGCGGGACTTGGCAAACGCGGGTGGGTCCACCACGATCGTATCGAAGCGACGTCCTTCCCGAGACCACGCGCGCATGGTCTCGAATGCGTCGCCTTCGTGCGTGTCCATGTTGTCGAAGCCGTTGAGTGCAGCATTCTCCATGGCACGTTCGAGGGCGGGCGCCGAGATATCGAGCGCGGTGACGCGTTCGGCCTTTCGCGCGAGGTGAAGCGAAAACGATCCGTGGTAGGCAAAGCAGTCGAGCGCCAGGCCTCGTGCCTGCTCGCCCACCAGCACGCGATTGTCGCGCTGATCGAGAAACGCTCCGGTCTTCTGGCCGTCCCAAGGCGCCGCCAGAAAACGCACGCCGAACTCATGCACCTCGATCGTGCGCGGAACATCGCCATGCAGCAGCACGGTCTCTCGAGGCAGGCCTTCCCGCGTGCGCACGGCCGGGTCGTTGCGCGCGAGAATGCCCTCGGCGCTGGTGTGCGCGAGCAGCGCCGCGATAATCGCATCGCGCCAGCATTCGAGTCCGGCCGATAGCAGCTGCACAACAAGCCAGCGGTCGTACTGGTCCACCACCAGCGATGGCAGGCCGTCGCCCTCGCCGTGCACGAGCCGGATCGCATTCGTATGCTCGCGCAGTGGCGCTCGTCGTGCGATTGCGCGGCCGATGCGATCATGCCACCACGAAGCATCGATCCCCCGTTCCGCATCTGACTCGATCAGCCGCAGCGAAATCTCCGATGTCGGACTCCACAGCGCCGAACCGAGTGGACGGCCGTTGCCGGCGCGCACGCGAACGACGCCCGCGGATACCGACGGGGGGCGCTCGACATCGCTGCGAAAGATCCACGGATGGCCGCGCGTCAATCGGCCTTCCCCACGTCGGTCGACGACGGCAATGTCAGCGTCTTGCAGCTGTGTCATGAATGGGTCTGGAATAAAGGCGGTGACGCAGGCAGCTCAGGAAGTTGGCGACATCGGCGGCGAAGTCGCCACGGTCGTGGGCGACGTGATGCCGAGTTCGCACCACTGCGCGCGCGAGGCGAGCGTCGCGTCGTAAATCTCACGATTCCGTGGCACAGCATCACGCGCCCGCTCCCGATGCCAGAGGTGCCACGCGACCGACGAGAACTTGAGTGCGCGTCGGGCGATGCCCGCATGCTGCAGACGGGCAACGAACTCGCTGTCTTCGAGTCCCCATCCCACCATCGCTTCGTTGTAACCATTGATTCGCAGTACATCGTCGCGCCAGTACGCCACATGGCAACCGCGCACACGGGAGAGCGGATCGTTGGTGGTGCGTGACGCGAACGGCGCAAGTATGGGAAGGTACCACGCGTTCAGGCGGTGACGCACTCCGCGCTCGAAAGGCCTCACGTGAGAACGCGATTCCTGGAGCAGCCTTCGCGTGAGTTCGCGGGTCAACAGCGCGCGACTGCCCTGCACAAACGTCGCACGACGGGCTTGCGCGATGTGATGTCGCACGGCCTCCGGATGCAGCAGAATATCGCCGTCGATCTGGATGATGTACTCACTCGATGCTCGCTCGATCGCACGATTCCGGATCGCGCCGGCACGGAAGCCGTCATCCTCATGCCAGACATGATGCAGCGGAACCGGAAAGTCGATGACGTATCGTCTGATCAACTCGGCCGTACTTGCGTCCGAACCGTCGTCCGCGACAAGTACCTCGTCGGGCAACCGGTGCTGGCTGCGCAGCGCGGCGAGCGCCAACGACAACGCACCGGGCCAGTTGTATGTCGTGATGACCACGGCGCAGGTAGGATTGGCACTTCGCTGTCGGCTCGGCTGCGTCATGTCATCCGCACTGTCCAGAACGCCGTGCCGCGCTGTGTTGACCGGGCATCAGCCGCGCTTGCCGACCACCACCGCGTCGCGCAACAAGCGCGCAGCCGCCGCGGGATCGTCATTCGAAAGCACGGCTCGAATCACCGATACGCCATCGAAGCCCGCGGCAACGAGCGCCGCAGTATTCCCGTGATCCACGCCGCCAATCGCGACGGAAGGACGCTGCGATCGTCGTGCGAGTTCGGCTGCAGCGTCGACGCCGAGTGCCACGCCCGCGTCCAGCTTGCTCGGCGTGCCGAAGATCGGACCGACTCCGACGTAGTCAGCATCGTCCAGCTCTGCGAGTTCGCCCGCATTGCCGAGCGATGCACCGAGCAGAAATCCATCCGGCAGCAACCGGCGTGCGACGGCAATCGGGAGATCGTCCATGCCGAGATGCGCACCGGCCGCACCGGCCGCAAGGGCGAGGTCGACCCGGTCGTTCACCAGCACCGGAATGGATAGTGCGCCGACCAGAGAGCGCGTCACGCGCAGCAGCTCGCGCGAAGTGGCGAGCTTGAGTCGAACCTGTATCATCGTCACGCCGCCCGACTCGGCGGCAAGACATCGCGCTACGAGTCCGTCGATGCCGTCACGCAGGTTGTCGGTGATGGCGATGACAGCAATCGCCTCACGAACGGTCGCCGGCGTCCAGTCGGGCCGCGTTGACGATGCCGTGCGCATTTCCATCACTGGGAGCCGTCGTCAACATCACGCGGGTTGCGTTCAGCACTGCGTCGACGCGCTTCACGGCGTACCATTGCGATCGCCTTCTGATGCTCGGCGAACGTGGTACGAAACTCATGATGCCCGTCTGGATGCGCGACGAAGTACAGGTACGGCACATCCACCGGATAGATCGCCGCCTCGAGTGACGCCGCGCCCGGCGACGCGATCGGACCCGGCGGGAGGCCATCGTTCCGGTACGTGTTGTAGGGCGAATCGACTTCGAGATGCACGAACAGCACGCGATCGACGTGTTCCGGCAACGCGTATTGCACTGTCGGATCGGCCTGCAAGCGCATGTTGCGCTTCACACGATTCCAGTACACCGCCGAAATGATCGGCCGCTCCGTGCCCACGCGCGCTTCCTTCTCCACGAGCGACGCCATCGTCACCGCTTCGTGCCGCGTGATGCCGAGTTCCTGGACTCGAAGATCCCACGCGGGTTCCCACACGCTGTCGAAGCGATCGAGCATGGCCTTGACCGCCTCGCGCGCCGTCGTGCCTGATGCGAACGAGTAGGTGTCGGGAAAGAGATAGCCCTCGAGCGTTGCGGCGGTGACCTGACGTTCGGCGCGCCACGCCGAATCGCTGGCTGCCGCGCGCACGGAGTCCTCCGGCACCTCGAGCGCGCTCGCGAGGCGGGGCGCGATGGTGCGCAGGTCGAAGCCTTCGGGAATCGTCACGGTCACCAGCATGCCGTGTCCGTCCACGAGCGCCTGCAGCACATCCTTCCACGGTTGGCCGGGGTGCAGCGAATACGTACCCGCTTTGATCGTGCGATCACGGCCACCAATCGACGCGTACCAGCGAAACAGACGCGATGATCGGATCACGCCGGCCCGTTCGAGCGAGTCTGCTGCGGCGCGCAGCGAGGCGCCGTTGGGCACGACCACGCGCACCGGTTCGCCAGCG
>JBGTFN010000360.1:0-4119 GCA_041747275.1 Gemmatimonadaceae bacterium
GAGTGGGGAGCGGCCGTGGCGTTTCCGGCGCTGCAGCGCGTGATCCTGCAGGGCTCGAGCGCGGGTAGTTCCGCCGGGGACCCGCTCGTGACACTGCGCCATGAACTCGCACACCTCGCGCTGTACGAGGAGATGGGCGACACGCCGACCCGCTGGTTCGACGAGGGCTACGCCAGTGTCGCTGCCGGGGAGTGGGGCCGGGAAGAGGCGCTGGCAACCAGTATCGGGCTGGCGCTCAAGGGTGTGCCGACGCTCGAAGAGCTGGAACTCATGTTCTATCGCGGCGCGGGCGATGCCCAGATGGCGTATGCGCTCGCGCATCGCGCCGTCGCGGACCTCGCCCTCATTGATCAGCGGCGCGGACTGAGCCAGTTTCTCAGATCGTGGAAAGCGACGCAATCGTTTGAACTTGCCGTTCGCGAGTCGTTCGGCATCACATCGACCGGTTTCGAGAAGCAATGGCAGAAGCAGACACGCCGTCAGTACGGCGCGCTGGCTTTGCTGGCCAACTTGTCGCTCGTGTTCGGCGTGTTTGCGGTGATTCTCGGACCGCTCATCTATCAGCGTCGTCGTCGTGATCGCGCGCGACTCGATGCGCTCCGCGCGTCGGAGGCGGTGCAGGAGCAGGCGGAGCGAGAGAGTGCGCTCGCGGCCATGCTGGCGGCGGAACTGACGTCGCCGTCGGGTTCCGATGTGGCGCGCGATTCTGTTGACACGGTGTCTCGACCGATCTAGGGTTCCCGCATGCCGTCTTCCGCCAAACCGGAACAACCCTCCGCCGAGTCGCGTCGCCGCACACTGTTGTGGTGGGGTTTGGCGTTGCTCGCGCTCGTCGTTGGCTATGCGGATCTGTGGCGCGGCGGAATAACGATCGGTCCCGTCATGTTGGTGCTGGCCTATTGTGTTCTCGTCCCGTTGGCTATCCTCAAGGGCTAGACGGGAACAGCTTGTCCCTCTCAACGGTATAGCGAGTTAGGCCGTTGGAGAGGAGTTCACGGGCGAATAGCTCAGTTGGTTAGAGCGCCTGCCTTACACGCAGGATGTCGGGGGTTCGAGTCCCTCTTCGCCCATAGAGCGTCCGACCCGGCGGTTTGGGAAGTGGATGACGGATTTAATCTGCTTGTAATCGTTCTCGGGTTGCGACGCGATTCCACGCACGGCACTTTCATCTGCTAACCCAAAGCGGCGGGCCGTTTCGCCGAACAGCATTCCGGAACGCAGTGCCGCCGCATCGTGCGGTGCGACTGCGATTTCGTTTTCACGGTGCGGAGGTAACGACTTTGATGTCTCGGTCACTTCACTCGTTGCTCATCGGTGCCGGCACGCTGGCGCTCATTGGCGTCACATCGGTACTGTCGGCACAGCCGCAGCGTCGTGCACCTCAGCCGAACGCCAAGTTCATGCTGGTCGAGGTGTTCCACGAGGGCGGGCTGCCGGAGAAGGAACTCGGCCTCAAGGCGGCCGACGAAATGCGCCGGCGCATCGGACGGGTGATCTCCAACAAGGAAGTTCACCTGATCCCGAGGGAAGACATGCTCGGCTTGCTCGAGCAGTCGGGCTTCCCGAAGGACGCGCCGCTCGAGCCGCACGACGCGCGCGCGCTGGCTTCTGCACTGCGTGCCGACGAGTACATCACCGGACGCGCCACGAAGTCCGAGGCCGGCTACACGGTGACCGCGAATCTGGTGCTCACGCGTGACAACTCGCTCGTGCAGCCGCTTGGCTCCGCCACGGCGCCCAAGCTCAATGATGCCATCAACCAGCTCGCCGACGAGCTCAAGATTGCCCGCGAGCAGTTGCCGCATGAGCAGGCGTGCGTGAATGCGGCGCGTGAGCAGAATTGGGCGGGTGCGAAGGCTGCCGCCGAGGCGGGAGTTGCGGCTTATCCCAAGGCAGTGCTGGCGCGTACGTGCCTGGCGAACGTCATGCAGAATCAGGATGCCAGTCATGAGGATCTTCTCAGGATCAGCCGCGAAATTGTCGAGATCAACCCGCGCAGTCGCGCCGGCCTGGCCATCAAGGCCGAAGCGTTCCGCAACCTGAACCAGTCCGATTCGGCGATCGTCACGCTCACCACGCTGCTCTCGGCGTTCCCGAACGATGCGCGACTGCAGAAGGATGTCATCGATGCCATCACCGCCTTCGGTGACCCGAAGATCGCGCGTCCGATTGTTGAAGATGCCGTTGCGAAAAATCCGGGTGATGCCGATTTGTTGCGCCTGCGCTGGTTGATCCTGCTTGCAGTTAAGGATTTCGACGAGGCCTTTGCGGCTGGTGACGATCTGGTTCGCCTCGATACGGCGTTTGCCGACACCACGTACTTCTCCAAGACGGCCGCGGCCTATGCGGCCGACAGTCAGCTTCAGAAGGCGGCAGAGATGACGGCTCGCGGCGTAGCCAAGTTCCCGGATAACCCGGGTCTCAACCGCGACCTCGTGGTGAACCTGCGTAGCTCAGGACAGAATCAGCAGGCGCTGGAAGTGCTGCGGCGTGCGATGAGTGCGGGCGTGGCGGTGGAGCAGGGCGCACTGCTCAACGTGCTGCTTACGCTCGACGTGAACGGTGGCGCGGCAGCGATGGCCATGGCCCGTGAGATGGTTTCCAAGGGCGATTCGAGCGTTGGGCCGGTTGTGCTGCAGATCGCCAAGACCGCCTTCGATTCGGCAACCTCCGCCAAGTCGCAGGAGGGTTACGATCGGGCGATTCCCATGCTCGCCTACGCTGATTCGCTTTCAAAGGGCGAAACGAAGGCGCAGGCCAAGTTCCTCTTCGGATACGCCAATCTGCTCTCGGCGCAGGGGCGGATCACTGCGGCGGCCGAATCGCGAAGCTGCAATGAGGCGAAGCGCGGCAAGGATCAGCTGATCGAAGCCCAGATCAACCTGCCGGCCGGCGGAGCCTTCGCTCCAGAGCAGGTGCCGCAGCTCATGGGCAATGTGATGCAGCTCGACCAGTACGCCGATCAGGTGGTGAAGGCGATCTGCAAATAGTCGCTTCTGGCAGATGATGTCCCACGGGCCCGCCGTCGCTTTCGACGGCGGGCCCGTGCATCTTTCAGCCACGACATTTCCGCGATTATTCCGCGCCGCCACGCGCGCCTGTCACGGCGAGCACGGACGGCCGTCTACCAGTCCTGGCCCAAATACATGAATCCGGTCCGTACCGCACCAGCTGGCCGTCCCGGGGTCTACCATGTACCGGTCCTGCTCGACCCCGTCCTTGTCCTGCTCGGCAATGCGGAGACGGTGCTCGACTGCACACTCGGCGGCGGCGGGCACTCCGCTGCCCTGATTGAAGCCGGCTCGCGCGTTACTGGCATTGACCGCGATCCTCGCGCCCTTTCCGCCGCCCGCGAGCGATTGGCCGATGCCGAACGATCCGGGCGCTTTCGCGCGCTGCTCGGCAACTACGCCAATCTCGAAGGCGCCGGCCTCGCGGCCGTCGAGCGATTCGACGGCATTCTGCTCGACCTCGGTGTCTCCTCGCACCAATTCGATGATCCAGGCCGCGGCTTCACCTTCCGTGAGGGCGCACCGCTCGATATGCGCATGGGTGACGACGCAGAAGTGGACGCGGCGGGCCTGCTGAATACCATCGACGAAGTCGACCTCTCCGCACTGCTGCGCAACTTCGCCGACGAGCCGCGGGCAGCCCGCCTCGCGCGCGAAATCGTGCGCCGACGCGCAACACGCGCCTTCGCCACCGCCGATGATCTCGTCGACGCGATTCGTGCCGTGCTTGGACCGCGCAGTGGCGCGCCCGACTTCGCGCGCACCTTTCAGGCGGTCCGAATTGCCGTCAACAACGAACTGGCGGGCCTCGAGCATGCGTTGCCGCTGCTGCGCGACCGGCTCAATCCGGACGGGGTGCTGGCCATCATCAGCTATCACTCCGGTGAAGACCGTCTCGTGAAGCATGCGTTTCGCGCATGGAGCACGCGCTGCACCTGTCCGCCGCGTCAGCCCATTTGCACGTGCACCGATGAACGACTCGGTGAAACGGTGACCAAGCGCGCGATTGTGGCGGACGAGAGTGAAATCCAGCTCAACCCCCGTGCGCGCAGCGCGAAGCTGCGTGGGTGGCGTCGCTCCCCGTGACGCCCGCCCGTCGCGCGTCGCC
>JBGTFN010000361.1:0-9952 GCA_041747275.1 Gemmatimonadaceae bacterium
CTCGAAGACCAACTACCCGTGGGCCGGCGACGTGTACCGCACCTACGCGACGCGCTTCTCGCCGCCGGGCCAGGGCACGCCGGAGCCACTCTTCGGGCACGGTCCCGACTTCGGCTACTTCCAGATGGGCCAGATCTGGTATGGTGACGAGCTGTGGAATGGCGGACGCGAACGCGACTACAATGGTGACGGACGCTGGGATCAGGACGAGGTGCTGCGCTACTGCGATGAAGAGTTCGGCGGCGCGTGCTTTCAGCCGTGGACGAAAGTGCAGCATCCCGATCTCGGCGAAGTGGAAGTCGGTGGCATGAACCCCAAGTTCTGGTCGCAGAACGGTCCGCCCCAGGTGCTCGACAAGTGGGCCGGACGACAGGCGCGCTTCAATCTTGAGATGGCGATGGACCTGCCCATGGTGGAAATCACCAACGTCGCCGTCAGCAAAGTGCGCTTGTCCGCCGACTCAGCGACACACGAAGTAAAGGTCACCGTGCGCAACACGGGCCGCATTCCCACGGCACTCGAGCAGGCCAAGCGGGTGAAGATCGTGCGTCCCGACTTCCTTACCATTGAGGCGGTGGGTGCAGCGGCAGCACGCACAACCACACGCGGCGCTGAGTTCTACCTCGGCGGGTTCGAATCGCGTGTGCTCACCCTGCGTGTTCGTGCGCCGGTTGGTCAGGCGGTGGACATGAATGCGCGCGTCACGAGCACTCGTGGTGGTGTAGCCGATGCGCCGGTGCGCGTCACGCCGTAACGCTGTCCGACGTGTATCTGGACGCCGTTGTCATCCACGACACGCGCGTCCACGCTCATGGAACCGACACGCGCCCGTTCGCGCTATCGTGGGTGGCGAGCACGCTGTGGGAGCAGTGGACGGACGTGACGGAACCCGCCGGGTGCTCGTCGCCAAGCGCAAGTACCGCCGCGTCAAACGGTACTGAACCCTCGTGCGTATGAGCTGGGTGCCCGGTTGGGCCCGCCGGTCGGACCGCGCGTCCCTCGGCATGTTTTGCATCGACAGCCCGGACGGGCATCGCCTTCTCACGACTATTCCTACGTATTCCATGCGCCGTGTTTCCGTACTGTTGTTGGCCTCGATGATGATGTCAGGCACCCTCCTGTCTCAGGAGCCGCCGCTACCGATTCCTGTTACCACACCGCCCGCAATGCCCGGCGCCGTTCCGTCTGGCGTGCCGGTGGAAGTGCTGCCAGACAGTTTGCTCGCGACTTCGCTGCGAGTCTACCTCGACTGCCAGGGCGGCGTGCGCGGCTGCGAGCGAGACTTCTTCGTGCAGGAAATGGGGTACGTGAACTGGGTGCGCGATCGCATGGACAGCGACGTACACCTGCTGCTCACCAGCCTGACCGCCGGCAACGGTGGCCGAGAGATATCGGTCAACTTCCTCGGCCAGCGCCGCTTCGCGGGGAAGGTGGACACGCTGTCGATCACCACGCTTCCCAATGATGCGGATGATCGTGTGCGGCGGGAGCTGCTGCGTACGTTCCAGCTTGGCCTGGCGCCCTTTGTGGCGCGCACTCCGATCGCCTCGCGCATGCGACTGGGTCTGACCAATGGCGTGGTTGCGCGCGCAATCAACCCGCGCGCGGTTCAGGATCGCTGGAACCTCTGGTTGTATCGCGTGAACGGCAACATGTCTGCCTCGGGCGAGCAACTCGTGCGCAACACCAACCTGTCCACGTCGTTTTCGGCGGCACGCACCACCGATGATTGGAAAATCAATCTGGGCGTCGCCAACAGCTACAATCAGCGCGACTTCACGCTTACACTCGCAAGCCAGACCCAGCCGGGCACACGTGATACGGTCGAAGTAACTGTGCTTCAGCGCGGAGCAAACGCAAACGCGCTGATTGGCCGCACGTTGAATGCGCACTGGACGTTGGGCACCAAAATCTCGTTCGGATTCAGCGAAGTGCTGAACCAGAAGCTCGCACTGCGCATCTCGCCGGCCATCGAGTACAACTACTTCCCGTGGGCCGAGGCGCAGAGTCGCCAGCTCACAGCGCTCTACTACGTGGGACCGAACTACTTTCGCTACTACGAGACGACTGTTTTTGATCGAATCGACGAGACGAGATACAACCAGACACTGCTGCTCGCTCTGTCGCAACGCCAGACTTGGGGCAACACGAACCTCTCGCTTGAAGGCTCGCATTATCTGCACGATCCGCAGCGCAATCATGTGACGGTATCGGGCTTCGTTGACCTGCGGATTGGCCGAGGATTCTCGCTCAACCTGCGTGGATCTGCCTCGCGCGTGCGCGATCAGATCTATATCGCTGCGGCGCCTCAATCGGAGCGCGACATTCTCACGCAGCGACAGCAGCTGCAGACGAACTTCCGATACAACATGAACGTCGGCCTCGGCTACACGTTTGGCTCGATCTACAACTCGATCGTCAACCAGCGCTTCGGCAATCTTGGCGAGCTCGGCGGGCGCCGGTTTGGATTCGGCGGCTGATCTCAGCGACCTCGCTGCACCGCGGCCGCGCAGACACGCAGACCGCGGTGCATGTGTCTGTCATGGAGCATCTGATCACACGACGCCCTACCGTCCCAGCCGGATGGGCAGCGCTTCCCAGCCTTTGGGCGCGAACGCGTACCCGATCAGTCCGCCGATCAGCGTATTCACGAGCAGTGTTCCCACAAACTCGTCGCGCGAGATCTCATTCTTCGAGAGATCGATGCCCCCGAACACAGTGGTGATTCCCGCTGCGATACCACCGCCTATGAGCACTCCCTTCCGCTTGTTCTCGCCCGTCAGCAGTTCGAGCGAGTTGAGCGCTGACAGTGCATAGCGTTGTTCAGCCGCGCTGCTGCGGAACCGCACGACAAGGCTGTCGGCCGGGGTGCTCACGGCTCGCGCCTGCAGCAGTCGCGATGGCTGCTGCACCGTTGACAGGCGCACCTCGGTCCCGGGAACGATGCTCAGCTGATAACCCGATTGCGCCCGCGCAAGCGTTGGGGCCAGTGCAAAGGCTGCGGAGAGCGCCACGATCAGTGCAGTGCCTGCCATAGGCGACGTGCCATGCCGCCGAATGATCGTTCGCGTCGTCATCGTTCGAACGCCGCAAGCGGGCGAGCGGGGCCCCACTGTTCCGGCGCACGGATTGCGCCGACGACCGCCCCCGTGGGCGCCCCGACTACGCCACCGGCGAACAAACCGACGAGTCCAGCGAATGTGCCGGGTGCCTCCTTGTTCAACAGGTAGGCACCGAGCACTGCTCCCGTGACGAGCCCGATCGCTCCGCCCCTGATGGCGCGCTGGCCGCGCGGACGACCTTCACTGACCGCGACGGTGGCCACGTCACGCCTGGCCAACGCCAGACCCAACACACCGTTGCCGCCGGTGAGCAAAACGGTGTCCGCGGCTAGTGCGACGATCCGCCCTTCGAACGCAGCAGTGAGCACGGCTGGTGCGACTACTCGGACACGCACTCCGGTCGATAGCGTGCTGGCGCGTTGCGCGCCGGCCACGGAAGGTGGCAGCAAAAGCACGCCGATGATGAGCAGCTGCTGCGCTGCGAGACTTCGGAAGCGGATCATCTGCGGATCGTCGGGGTGGTGGATGGGGCGAGGCGCAATATGCCGACGGCAGACGCACGGGCGCCAGCCCCTGCAATACGCCGTGGACTTGAGCGAATCTTCAATGCTCCTCACACTCCCCCTTCCGGGCCAACCCGCATGCGCAACACCGTTCTCGTCGTCGTGACTGCCGCTCTCGCGTGCTTAGCGGTACCGCACCGCCTCGCTGCGCAGTCTGCTTCGCGTAACGCAGCCTACGTGGAGTTGCTGGGAAGCGGCGGGGCGTATTCGGTGAACGTTGAACGGCGGGTCAGCGACCTGCGCATGCGTGTAGGATTTGCGTCGTGGTCGGGCAGTGACCTGTTCGGCGCGGGTGAGCGTGAGTTCGTTACGGTTCCGCTCACGCTTTCGCACGTGCGTGGCAGCGGCAATCACCATCTCGAAAGTGGTGGAGGACTCACGCTCGGCAATCGCAAGTTCACGTCTGCATTCGGGGAGGACGAGAGGAGCTCAGGTTTCGCGACACTTACGGGGCTGGTGGGCTATCGATACCAGCAGTCTGGCCCGGGAGTCATCCTTCGCGCGTTGTTCACGCCCCTGTTCGGGTTGGGCGCAGATGATGTGGCATATCCCGATCGCGGCTTCACGCCATCCGTTGGAATCAGCGTGGGATACGCTTTCTGAACTGGTGCGCACGGAGAATACGCTCTTGCCCGTCCCGAGCAGGACGCAACTGATCTCACGATTCTACACCGCCTTCCAGCAGCGCGACGCCGCTGGAATGGCGGCGTGTTATCACGAGCAGATCCACTTCTCCGATCCGATCTTCCCTGATCTGCACGGCGGCGACGTGGGCGCGATGTGGGAGATGCTGTGTACGCGCGGCAAGGATCTCACGGTCGCGTTCGACAACGTTGAGGCGGACGAACAGCGTGGAAGCGCGCACTGGACCGCGCGCTACACCTTCTCCGCCACGAAACGCCACGTCACGAATCGCATCGATGCGAGCTTCATCTTTCGTGACGGCCTCTTCATTCGGCACGTCGACCGGTTCCCACTCTATGCGTGGACGCGACAGGCGCTTGGCCCAGTAGGCCTATTGCTCGGCTGGACGCCCATGCTGCAGTCACGTGTGCGTCAACAAGCCGCGACATCACTGCAACAGTGGATCGCGAAGCGGTAGCACCGTGTACGCGTGAGTGTCCGCAGAACGCCAGCCATACCGCGCACCGGAGATCACATGCCGTCTCTCGACACGAACGCCAGTCCCACCACGCAGCTCTTCTATTCCGACCGCGGTGACGGCGATCCGGTCGTGCTCATCCACGGCTGGCCGCTCAGTCATGGCATGTGGGATGCGCAGATCAACGCGCTGGTCGATGCAGGCTATCGTGTGATCGCGTACGACCGTCGTGGATTTGGACAGTCGGGTCAGCCGAACGGTGGCTACGACTACGACACATTCGCGTCCGATCTCAACGACCTGCTCTCCGCGCTCAACCTCGAGGACGTCACGCTCGCCGGCTTCTCCATGGGCGGTGGCGAAGTCGCGCGCTACATCGGTCGTTACGGCACCGATCGCATTTCGAAGACGATGCTGCTCGGCGCTGTGCCGCCGTTCCTGCTCAAGACGGAAGACAATCCCGACGGCGCGCCGCAGGAACTGTTCGACGGAATGATCCAGGGTCTGAAGGAGGATCGCATTGGTTTCTTCGAGGAGTTCTTCAAGAACTTCTTCAACTGGACACCGGACAGCGGATCGCCGAGCGCTGATGCCGTGTTGTATGCGAAGACCGTCGCGTGGGGCGCGTCGTCACTGGCCACGCAGCAGTGCGTCACCGCGTTCGGCACCACCGACTTCCGCAAGGATCTCGAGAGCTTCGATATTCCCACGCTCATCGTGCACGGCGACGCCGACCGCATCGTGCCGATCGACATCTCGGGCAAGAAGTCGCACGCGGCGATCGCGGGCAGTCGTTACGAGGTGCTGGCTGGTGCTCCGCACGGTTTTGCGGCGACGCATGCGGGGAAGTTGAGCGAGCTAATGATTGATTTTCTTCGGTCGTGATCCACGCCGGCCACGAGACTCACTGAGCGTTGCGATCCAGTTGCGGCTGAACCGATGGCGTGCGCAGCCCGAACTACTCACGCGCGTCCGCCTTCGTGAGGCTCCACCAGAGCCAGGCATGTAGCGCGCCAGCACGCCGAACCGTGTCCTATGGATTCCCGAAAATGAGGTCGGCGTGCTTGACGACTCTCTCGACGAGGAGCCATTGCGGGCAACCTACCGTGCGCGTCGGTGATCGCAAGAGCAGTTTCCTGACTTAACGTCCCACCTCACCACCCCAGCATTTACGGTCCTGCGCCTCTGAGTCTCTGCGTTGAAGCAGTTGCAGTTGCCGTTGCAGCTCTGCTCTCGCCTCCGCGAGCACCTACCCCACAACCCCCGCCTCCCTCAGCACCCGCGCCGCGCTGTTGCGCCCCTCCGCGAGCAACCCCGCCACCACATCATCAGGCCCCGTCTCTTCACGACGCTGCTCACCGGCCCTGATCACCGCCAGCCGCAGCGCCTGGTGCGCACGCGCCGTGTATGGCAACTCGATTCCGTCAATCGACCGCGTACCACCCGGCGGCATGATGCGCTCCGCGCTCTCACGCAGCGATTGGATGTCTACCGACTCGCTCGCGAACAACGATACGGACTGCTCAATGTCCTCGCCGCACAATGCGAGCAGCAGGTGCTCGGGCCCCACCTGGTTGTGCCCACGAGCACGGGCTTCGGTCTGTGCGGCAGCCAGCATCGAGCGCGCTGTGTCGGAAAACGGCGGACCATTCACCGGCGCGGCGAGCGACTGACGCGCGCGCAACGCGAGCATCACGACCGCCGCCAGGACGACGGCGGCCGCGATGACCAGCCACACACTCACGGCTGACGCGGACGACCGATCTGATATTCTTTGGGCGGAGTATTGCCCTGCAGATGCTGCACGAAATAATCCCAGCGGCGACGCATGATGTACGGACTGTCAGCACCAAACCCGTGACGCGCATTCGGCAGCATGAGTAAATCGAAATCCTTGCCGGCCTTCATGAGCGCATCGGCCACGAGCAGCGTGTTCGACGGCGGCACATTGTCGTCCATCATGCCGTGAATGAGGAACAGCTTGCCCTCGAGCTTGGACGCGTGCGTCTGGTTCGCTTCGTCGGCGTAGTTGTCGGTATCACCGTTCCTCACGAGCAAGCCCTGATAACGCTCGCCCCAGTCATCTTCGTAGTTGCGATTGTCGTGGTTGCCCGACTCCGAGATGCCCACCTTGAAGAAGTCAGGTGCGCGGAACATCGCCGCAGCGGTTGCAAAGCCGCCGCCGGAGTGGCCCCACATACCGGCCTTGTCGATGTCGATGAACGCATGGCGCGACGCCAGTTCCTTCATGCCCGCAACCTGGTCGGGAATGGTGTTGTCACCCATACGGCCGTAGTACGCGTCATGAAAAGTCTTGCTGCGACCCGGCGTACCCATGCCATCGATGGCCACCACGACAAAACCCAACTCGGCCAGCGCCTGGTGATCGTTGCGCGACGGCGTGAAGCTGCGCGAACCCACGCTGCCCGACTGCGGGCCGGGATAGATGTAGTTGATGATGGGATACTTGCGCGTGGAATCCATGTTCGTGGGCGTGAACATGAGTCCGTAGATGTCCGTGCTGCCATCGCGCGCCTTCATCGTCACAGGCATGGGCGGCTTCCATCCACTCGCGACAAGCCGCGAAATGTCGGCACGCTCGAGCTCGCGCAGTACACGTCCGTTATTTGCATCACGCACCACAGTGACCGGAGGCGTGTCTGGCGTGGAATAGCTGTCGGTGAAATATCTTCCGTCGGGCGACAGGGAGATCGTGTGGTGCGACGCTTCAGGCGTGAGCAGCACCTGATTGCGTCCGTCAAAGCCGATGCGATAGAAATGCTGGAAATACGGATCGCGTCCAGCTTCCTTGCCCACCGCCGTGAACCAGATTTGTCGCGCCTTCTCATCGATGCGCACAATCTCCGTCACGTTGCCGGTGCCCGTGGTGATACGATGCTTGAGTTGGCCGGTAGTGAGATCATACAGATACAGATGCACCCAGTCGTCGCGCTGCGACCACCAGATGAGTTCGTTCGACTCGGGAAGCACACGCCACAGGTTCTCAGCCAGCGAGGCATCACCGATCTGCGTCTCGCTCGTCTCCTCGAGTACGGTGCGCACCGCCCCGGTGCTGGCGTTGGCAATACGAAGCGTCGCCTTCTTGTGATCACGCGAACTCGAGATGAACGCAACGTGCGAGCCATCCTTGTACCACTGCAGGTCGCAGACAGCCCCGCCGCATGCGATGTGATCGCTCACGGTGGAACGATGGGCGTCAGGCGGCATCTGCAACCGCAGCACACGGGGCTTGCCACTGGCATCCTGACTGATGATCACTCGGCTGATGCGAAAGATCACGCTGTCACCCGGCACCGGATACTTCCACGACTGCAGCTTCGGATTGCCGACGTTGGTGGACACAAGATGCATCTCGGTCACACCGCGTCCGTCATGCTGGAACGTGGCGATCTGCTCGCCGTCGGCTGACCACGTCACAATCGGATTGGCACTGTGCGTCCAGCCGGCGTTATCGGTTGCGTAGCCGAAGTCTTCGATGCCATCGGTGGTCAGCTGCGTTTCCTTGCTGCTCGCCAGGTCCTTTGCCCACAGGTTGTGGTCACGAATGAACACCGCCGTGGACCCGTCGGGCGAGAGCCGAGAGTTGGCCGGCGCACTGGGAGCCTTGGGTGAGGCCGCGCACGTATAGGCCCGCAGGTCGCAGGTGTACGACACGCCGCGTACAGACGCTGTGAGGCTGCGCGCATCGTTCGAGAGTTCCACCGTGTTGAACGGCAGACGGGCTCCATCAACCGCGGTGCCCGCGGCACTGCTGAGCGCCGACGCCAGTCGCGTGTGATCGAACGCGAGTTCGCGCGTGCGCCGTGAAGGATTGGCGATCACGAACTCGCTGCCGGCGGCCGTGGTGGCACGGTAGTACAGCCGTCCGTCTGGCAACCAGGAGGCGCGACCGGCCAGTCCGCTCACGAGCGGTGCCGTGCTGGCGCCAAGCATGCGTTCAGCACGCGCGTAGTCGTCGGCGGTGAGTTGGCGCGCCTGCGCCGACGCCGCCAGCGGGAGGGTAAGGGTCAGTACGCAAACGGCGAATGTGGCTCGGAGCAATCGCATGGATGTCACGGGGCTGGAGCGAGGCAATGGAAGTCAGCGCGCGGCGATACTCAGCGCGATACATCGCGGCGGGACCCTGAAGAGTATAGACCGCGACCTGCTCCCGTACAGCCGAGCCGCCGGGATGTGCCGGCAACGGCGACAGGTCAGCCCGAGAGCAACGTGATCATTCCGGCCGCATCCATGCCGCCGGCGGACGGAGGGTCATCGTCCCGTCGCGGCAAGGCGCCGAAGATCATCTTTTCGTCGAAGGCACGCTGCACGGCGCGCAGCAGTCCCTCGAGCTCTACGTGCGTCTTGGCCAGCGCGCTGCGGTACGCCCAGCGATAGCCATATCCCGACAGGACCGCGACTCCCGCTGCCGCCGCCACGCCAGGGCCGATCGCGACCAGCGCCGATCCCGCCGCAAGTCCGGCAAACGAGCCCGCCAGTCCGCCGACGATCGTGCCCAGCGAGCCCATGGTCCACCCGCTGAACTTCATGTTCTTGCGCTGACCCTTGCGCAGGTCGCCGCTGATCACGACCTCGCACGCCGGACGAGCCGGCGTTCCACGCGCCGCCAGCGTCACATTGAGTTCGTACAGGTCGATCTGCGTGCAGCGATAGACGAGTCCGGGCGCCATGCCGCCCATCATCGCGTTCATCGACTCGTAGATGCTGGGCACCTTGAAGCGCAGGATGCCGCCGTCGAGCGGATGGCCCCCGACCACCGATTCCAGCGACAGGTTGTAGGGTTTGGCCGTGGCCACGCGTCCCAACGCTTCGAGCGTTGCGCGGGGGGACGCGGTGATGATGCGCGAGACACTGATGCTGCGCGCGGTAACGCCCAGCATCGTGGTGACGCGCCGGTCTTCCCGTTCGCCCACGAGCATCGGCGCATTGCTCTGCTGCGACTGCCGTTCGGCCATCGCAATTGCGACGTACTGCCGCGAAATGCCAGCATCCACAGCCGACGACTCCACATCCCGCGCCGAATAACCGTGCGTATCGCTCAGCGCCGGATGCTGCGCGGTCTGGTCGCGGTTGATCGACACATTGCGCTCCATGCGATGCGCTGCTTCGGCCTGCAGCTGCGCTGCGCGCTGCCACACGGCCATCGCTTCTTCTTCGCTCAACACCGGACCGGGCTGCTCCGCCGACCGTGACGCCTCCACCGC
>JBGTFN010000362.1:0-4671 GCA_041747275.1 Gemmatimonadaceae bacterium
ATCGCTGGTGAGCCAGAAATCAAACAGACGCACCGGTGCCTGCTCATTGCGCAGCGCGGGTGTCCACTGCGTGAAGCGGCCGCCGGCGAGCGTGAATGCGAGGTCATCATTCGCGAACCACTTGAGCGAGACGCGCGGCGATACACCGAGCCAGTCCGTGCCGGTGACCGTTTCGGCGCGCACACCAAAGCGCGCGGTGACGGGACCGGTGCGCACGGTATGATCGGCGTACAGCGACACCGCCGACGGATTCTGGCGCACCTTGAGCAATTCTTCATTCCCGGCCGCCGGTGCCGCGACATCGTAGCGCACACGATAGGCCGACCATTCGTAGCCCAGCATTGTTTCGTGCTTTCCGCGCCAGCGCGTGAGCTCACCCCACGCGCGCGAGTCGGTGAGCTGGTTGTTGAGCGTGAGTGATCCCGATCCGAGGTCGAGGTTGGTGGCAAAGCCGGTGCGCGACAGACGCTGCATGAAGCGCGCGGAGTCGCTGCCGAAGAGGCGGGCAACGGGTTGCTCCCACGCGGCGCCGAGCACGCGATTGCCCCAGTCGAATCGCAGGTCGCCCGTTCCGGCGCTCGTGCTGTCGCCAAAGCCCGAGAGAAATCCGTCGAGCACGTCTTCGCCGGTGTACGCCGTCATCGAGAACGTGCCACCGTTTGCGAGACGGTGCTTCACGTGCGCCTGCACATCAGTGAACCAGTAGGGCAACGACTGGTCGGAGATGAGCGCAACGAAGCGATCGGCGTACGTGCGGCGTCCGGCGACATTCCAGCTGGTGGTGCCGTTGAGCGTACCGCCGAGTGCGAGCGTACTGGCGAGCACGGAGACCGACGCGGCGCCGTGCACGCCGCTGCGTTCTTCGGCTTTGGGCGTCACCGAGAGCACACTCGACAGGCGCGTGCCGTAGCGTGCGGGAAAGCCGCCCGGCATGAGCTCGAACTCGCCGACGGTTTCGTCGATGAACGTGCCGAAGAGGCCGGCGAGATGAAACGGATTGTAGATCGGGTAACCGTCGAGCAGCACCAGGTTCTGGTCGCTTTCACCACCGCGCACGTTGTAACCGGCGTTGAAGTCGTTGGTGGCCACCACGCCCGGCATCAGTTGCACCACGCGCAGCACATCGGGTTCGCCGATCACGGGCACGCGCTTGAGCGTTTCGCCGCGCACGGCGAAGAGGCCCGGGTTGGGCGAGAGCGTGAACTGTTCGCGTTCGGTGGTTTGCGATTGAACGCGTACGGCGCGCAGTTCGGTGGTGGATGTGGTGAGTGTGAAATCCAGCGTGCGCTGTTCGCCTGCGGTCAGCGTGAGCCGCTCGGTGCGCGTGGCGTAGCCGATGCGTGAGGCGGTGAGGGTGACGTTGCCGGCCGGGATGCGCAGCACGTACCGGCCGGCGGTATCTGTCTGGGTGCCGAGTTGTGTACCGGAGATCGTGATGGCGACCTGTTCGATCGGTGCCGAACTGGCGGCGTCGGTGATGCGTCCGCGTACGGTGGCCAGCGAATCGACGGGCGTCTGCTGCATGGCAGCGAACAGCAGCAGTGTGTGGAGCGGAAGCATGCCCTGAGGTGGGGGTTCGCGAGCAGGAACTTTCGGGCTACGTCTGACGCGGGGTGTTGCGAGGCTGTACGCGCCTGCCGTGGGAGAGTTCCGGTCGCGACTCCTTGCGCGACGGCGGCTTCTTTCGAAGCGGTCGCTGTGGCGGGCTCGACCAAGGCGATGGCGCGACCGGCCTTGTCACGGCACCTGCTTGACAACTCGTCCCAGCGTGCCGAGCGTGAAGAGGATTTGTCCCACCTTCAGGAGCGCCTCATGCGTCCAAGCTTTTCTCTGGGTCGCAAGCTGGCCGCGGCCGTATTTGCCGCGGTTACCATGGTCTCGTGCAGCGACTCGCTCGTGCAGCCCGGTCCGACCGAACCGGATCGCGTGCTCTTCGTGCGCAACCATTCGCTGATGGTGATGGACGCCGATGGTGGCAACGAGCAGCGACTGCTCGGTTCGTACGACTGGGTAGACACGCCGCAGCTGATGCCAGACGGCCGGTCAGTGCTACTGGTAGGCGCACAAACCTACTGCGGCAAGCTGCTGGCGCTGCCGCTCGATGGCGGTGCGACGCGGACCATTGCCACCGGTGACTACTGTCTTCGCGCGATGCGCGCATCGCCGTCGGCCGGGCATGTCGTGTTCGTCGGACTGGAAGAAGCGCAGCTCAGTGTGTCCGGCGCGAATACCAAGATCATCGTGATGAAGGCGGACGGCACCGGCCTCACCGATCTCTCAGCGGCGCTTCCGGCGCCCGGAGGTTCGTGCTCGTCCTCGCCAACGCCAAAGGTCACGCATCACGTCATGGGATGGGTATCGCACAGTCGGGTGCAGCTCTACCGGCATGTATGCGGCTTTGGTGCGAAGTATTTTACCGTCAACATCGACGGCAGCGATGTGACGGAGGGTTACGCCGGCATGATCTCGCCAGATGGCAGACGTCTGCTGCGCGGCGGCGGCGCATCCCTGGTGGTGACTGACGTGACGACCGGCGTGCAGTCGGTGATCGGTTCCGAGGCGCTGGTCGTGGACCGCGCCGCGCCGTCGCAGCACGAGTTCACTTCGCCCTGGTCGGCGGACGGATCGCACATTGCGTATCAGCACAGCGGCAGCAACGCGCTGTACATCGCGCGCGCGGACGGCAGCAATGCGCAGCTCGTGGCCGGATTCCCGGCCGGAGAGCGAACCGTTTCGGCCTTCTGGGGCTTCGCGGGCACCAACAATCGTGTGCTCTACACGGCATGGAATCTGGCGGCGGGCACGTACGACCTGTACCTGCTCACGAACGATGGCTCATCGCCGGTGCCGCTGTCCGTCGGCAAGGGCAATGCGCGCAACGTGATCTGGATTCCGGCGCGGTGAGTGCTCGCGAGCTGGTCGCCGCCGAATTCGGCGCCGTCAGTCGCTCGCCGATTGCCCAAGGCGTTGCAGCGGGGCATTGTCCCGGATGCGAAAACTCCATCTACTCCCGCTGTTCGGACTGGCGTTCACCGCCGTCCTGCCCATCCACGCGCAGCGCAACACCGACGCACGTCCGCCCTACGACCCGGCACTCTACCAGGACGGCACGCGCACGAACGGCGCCTTCAAGTCGCTGCAGTGGCGCAATGTGGGCCCGTCGCGCGGCGGCCGCTCCACCGCCGTCACGGGCGATCCCCGCAATCCGCTGGTGTTCTACTTCGGTGCCGTGAACGGTGGCGTCTGGAAGACGAGCAACGCCGGGCAGAGCTGGGAGAACATCACCGACGGCGTGAGTGACATCTCGAGCGTGGGCGCGGTGACCGTGGCGCGCAGCGATGCGAACGTGATCTGGGTGGGCACGGGCGAAGGCAAGCCGCGCGAAGACCTCACGTACGGCACGGGCGTCTATCGCTCCACTGACGGTGGCAAGTCGTGGAAGCATCGCGGACTGGCCAACACGCAGCAGATCACGACGCTGCGCGTGCACCCGACCGACCCGGACATTGCCTATGTGGGTGCGCTGGGCCACGCCTTCGGTCCGTCACCAGACCGTGGCGTGTATCGCACCCGCGATGGCGGCGAGAGCTGGACGCGCGTGCTCTTCATCAACGACAGCACCGGCGCTGCCGACATCTCCATCGACGTGAACAACCCGCGCATCCTCTACGCGAGCATGTGGAAGTTCCAGCGCACGCCGTGGGGCATGGACGCGGGCGCCGGACGCAGCGGGCTCTGGAAGAGCACGGATGGCGGTGAGAACTGGACGGAACTCACCTTCAATCCCGGCATGCCGCGCGGCCTCATCGGCAAGATCGGCGTCAGTGTCTCGCCGGCGAACTCCGACCGCGTGTACGCGAACATCGAGGCGCAGGACTCACTGGGCGGCGTGTTTCGCTCCGATGATGGTGGCGACACGTGGACACGCACCAACGGCGACCAGCGATTCGTGATCCGCCCGTACTACTACATGAGCATCACCGCGGATCCGAAGAACGAAAACGTGCTGTACCTGATGAACCTGTCGGTGCATCGCTCCATCGATGGGGGCCGGACGTTCAGCACCATCCGCGTGCCGCACGGCGACACACACATCATGTGGGTGGACCCCAGCAATCCCGATCGCCTCATCAACGGCAACGATGGCGGCGCCACGGTGTCGCTCGACGGCGGACGCACATGGAGCACGCAGGACAACCAGCCCACGTCGCAGTTCTATCACGTCACCACAGATCACCAGGTGCCGTATCGCATCTACGGCGGACAGCAGGACAACTCCACCGTCTCGATCGCGAGCCGCTCCGACAACGGTTCCATCAGCGAACGTGACTGGTTCCCGGTGGCCGGTTGTGAAAGCGCGTACATCGCCATCGACCCGCGCGACGCCAACATCACGTACGGCGGCTGCTACATGGGTTCGCTCACTCGGCATGACCAGCGCACGAAGACCACGCGCGACATCTCCGTGTGGCTGCGCAACTACGACGGCATGGGTGCAATCGATGTGCCGCAGCGTTTCCAGTGGACGTTCCCGGTGCACTTCTCGCCGCATGACTCGTCGGCACTGTATGTGACCTCGCAGTACGTGTGGCGATCGCGCGATGGCGGCGCGTCGTGGGAGAAGCGCTCCCCTGACCTCACCGTCGCCGATCCGGCCACGCTTGGCCGCTC
>JBGTFN010000363.1:0-3530 GCA_041747275.1 Gemmatimonadaceae bacterium
CCGCCGCGATTGGCGCCGCCGCTTCGGGAACGAGGGGCCCCGGATTCGCGACTGCAGCGGCGAGTGCCTGGGCGAACTCGGTGACGCTGGCGTAGCGGTCCTTGGGACCCTTGGCCAGCGCCTTCATCACCACCGCTTCGATGGACGCGGGAAAGCGCATGCCGGGCTTCGCACTGCTGAGCGGTGTCGGCGGCTGCGTGAGCAACTGCGAAAACAGCTCGCGCGGCGTCTTGCCCACGTACGGAAGCGCGCCCGTGAACAGGAAGTAAGCGATGGTCGCAAGCGAGTACTGATCCGCGGCGTGACCGACCAGCTCGCCCGAGAGTGCTTCCGGCGCCACATACATGAGTGTGCCGACGAAGAATCCCGCGCGGGTGAGGCGCTGATCGGGGGAGGCGTCGGTGTCCGCAGCAATCCCGAAGTCGAGCAGCTTCACGTGCCGTGACTCCGGGTCGTACATGACATTTTCCGGCTTCAGGTCGCGGTGCACGATGCCTTCGTCGTGCGCCGCCTGTACCGCTGCGCAGAGCTGCGAGATGATGAGCGACACTACGTCGGCTGGCAGCGGACCGTGCTTCTCGGCGTACTTCTCGAGCAACTCGCCGGCCGCCCAATCGATGGCCAGATAGTAGCGCTCGTTCTCCGCCTGTCCGAAGTCGATGGTGCGCACGATGTTCGGGTGCACCACGCGCTGGCCGAACTGCGCTTCGCGCAGGAAGCGCTGCACCGCCGTCTTATCATGCCGCAGCTTTTCGCGCAGCACCTTGACCGCCACCGTACCATGCTCGCCGTGTTCAGCGCGGTACACCGTCGAGGTGCCCCCTTCGCCGACCTTTGCGCGCAGCGTGTAGCCGGCGAGAGTAGAACCTACGAGTGACTCCATGGACACGGGCCGAACGTAACCTGCGCCAGCCCGTCCAGCAAGGCGAACATGACGCGACCGTCAGGAATCGTGGCACAGACACACTGGTTGGGCGGTAACATTACCCACGGGTGATGAGTCTCACCCTTCATGCTGTGCTCACGCAGCAGTCGATTCAACGCTGACTGGCCGGTCTGGCTGGTTGCGGACTCCGCCTTTCACGCACCGGCTTCATGCCACACACCCGCCTGCTTTCCGTCTCGCTGCTCCTGGCCACGTCGTTGTTGTCTGCGTGCGCCAGCCGCCCGTCCGTTGGCGCCGATGGCCAGCCGCGACGAAGCGGAACACGTGCCGACGACCCGCGCTCGTTGCAGCCGGTAAACGTAGCCGAGACATACCAGAGCATGGGGCTGATTGCGGCACGGGGGGCGATTCCGTTCGTGGCGCGTGTGGCCTTTTTGCCTGATCGCACCAGTGATTCCACACTGATGCTCGTTTCGATGTCCATGGCGCCCCGTTTCGTGGCATTCGCGCGCGAGGACGAACAATACGCGGGATCCTATACGGTGCGGCTGGGTCTGCGGTCGGGACCCAACCTGGTCCGCCAGGTCGAAGCCCGCGAAACGGTTCGGGTCGCGACGTTCCGCGAAACCGCTCGCACTGATGAGAGCGTGATCTGGCAACAATTCGTGCGGGTGGCGCCGGGCCAGTATTCGCTGGCCGTTGGCGTTCGCGACGGCGGCAGCCCCCGGGCGAGCGCGGAAGAGGTGGCGGTCACCGTACCGCGCTTTGACGGTGTTTCCCTGAGCTCGCCCATCCCCGTCTACGAAGCCGAGGCACGCACTACGGCCGACTCGCTGCCCCGCCTGCTCGCTCGCCCTCGGGCTACCGTTACCTTCGGCTTGGATGCGCAGGTCCCTGTCTATGTGGAAGTGGCCGGCACCCGTGAGGCCACACGCATCCGGACCGAGATCCGCGGCGAAGGTGATGCGCTGCTCTGGCGCGACTCGTCCGTGTTGCTGGGTCGCGGTGGTAATCTGGTGAGCGGCACCGTGCTCGTGCCCGCTGCCAGCATCGGTGTGGGTGTGGTCAGCCTGGAGGTGACCCAATCTGATCGTCCAGACACCGCCCGCACGCAACTTCTCGTGACGCTCGGTGACGATCTGCCCGTCACGAGCTTCGACGAGATGATCCGGTACCTGCGATTCTACGTCGCGGACTACAAGCTGAAGCGTCTGTCCGAAACCACCGGTCTCGAGCGCGCGCAGGCGTGGAGTGAGTTCCTCAAGAGCACCGATCCGATTCCGAGCACGGTCGAGCACGAGGGACTGGCCGATTACTTCGCGCGCATTCGGCTCGCCAACCAGCGATTCCGTGACGACGCGACGGCCGGCTGGCTCAGCGATCGCGGCATGGCATTTGTCGGACTCGGCGATCCTGACAACATTTTCGAGCCGATGGTCACCGATATGTCGCAGCGCAACCGGCAGCAGATCTGGGAGTACCGCCGCTGGCGCTTGCAGCTGGTATTCTTCGACGAGACCGGCCTCGGACGCTGGCGCTTGTCACCAAGTGCGTCTGTGGAGCTGGCGGCCACCATCCGGCGACGACTGGCCGAGATGAACTGACCTTCGCTTCTCGCTCCCCGCGCTTGTGTCCGACAATCAGCAGATTACGCTGCCGTCCCGCCCACGGCTCTTTCTCGTGGACGGCTATGCGCTCATCTATCGCGCATTCTTTGCCCTCATCACTCGTCCACTCGTCACGCGCCGCGGCGAGAACACCTCGATTGCGTGGGGCATTGCCAATTTTCTCAAGCGGCTGCTGCACACACACCAACCCGAGAATCTCGCGTGGATTCACGATGCGGGCGCGTCCTTTCGCGATGAGATCTACCCCGCGTACAAAGCCACGCGTGAGAAACTCGCCGATGATCTTCAGGCCGACTTCGACACCGGGCTGGAGCGCGTGCTGCAGCTCTTGCGCGCATACGATGTTCCCGTGCTTGCAGTGCAGGGGTATGAAGCCGACGATGTGATCGGCACGCTCGCGCGCCAGGGCGTGGACGCGGGCTTCGATGTCGTGATCGTTTCGGGTGACAAGGATTTTCACCAACTCGTGCAGCCGCATGTTTGGCTGCTCAATCCGGGACGGGGCGGGCCGGCTGCGGTGGATGAGCAGTGGGTCGGGATGGACAACGCCGCCGCAAGACTTGGCGTCATGCCTGAACGTGTGGTGGACTTCCTCGCACTCGTCGGCGATTCGTCGGACAACGTGCCGGGCGTCAAGGGAATTGGTGAGAAGGGGGCGATCGAACTCATCAACGCCTACGGTGCGCTCGAGGAGATTCTCGCGCACGTGAACGAGATCACCAAGAAGCGACCGCGCGAAGCGCTGCAGACACAGGCCGATGCCGCGCGAATGTCGAAGACGCTAGTGACGATTCGCACTGATGTGCCTGTGACGTTCGAGCCTGAACGTCTGGCGGTGAGCACACCGGATCTGGACGCACTGCGGGCACTGTATCAGGAACTCGAGTTCAACTCGCTCTTGCGCGACATGCCGACGGCGGGCGGGCTGCTGTCCGGCGACGCATCGGGAAGCGCCGATGCGAGTGCCACTGCGGGTGCGACCACGAGCGTGTCGGCGACTGTTGCGTCCGGCGCGT
>JBGTFN010000364.1:0-6641 GCA_041747275.1 Gemmatimonadaceae bacterium
GTTCTCGCGCGCCGCGGTGCTCTCGCCCGCGTTTGCGCAGGCGGCTCAGCGCATGCAGCGACTCGAGCCGGTCGCTCAGGCCCAAGCCGCGTCCGCGACCCTCACGCCGGGCGTGCGACCAATCAATGCGGCGGTCGCCGGCACGGTGGATCGCATCAACCGGCCGCTCGATCTCATCACCTCGTATACACGACCATCCGGCGGCGCAGGCGACCCGGCTTTTCCGAGCACGCTTGTGACCGTCATCCTGCAGGTCAGGCGTCCTTGAGACGAGAACGAGCGATTCGCGGCCAGCGCCAATGCGCCTTGTTGTGCGTCATCGCGGGATTCGGCGCCATCACGCAGGTAGTCCCGCAGGCAGTCGTCGCGCAGGAGCGGCTGGTCGGCAGTCGGTCGGTCGGAACGGCCGCATCCTTCGAGAGCATCACGTTCGGCGGTGGCGGACTCGTGCAGTCCGGCTTCGCCGGTCTCGAATCGACGCGTGTGTTGAGTGCCAGGCAGTTCACGCTGCCAGTTACCGCATCATCGCCGCTCGGCAACGGATGGCGCCTCGACGTCACGACGTTGTTCGCCAGTGGAAACGTGACGTTCACCGACAGTGTCAGCGGGACCACCCGGTCTGCATCGCTTGCTGGAATGAGTGATGTGCGCGCGCGCGCAACGGGTCGTCTCCTGCGAGATGCGGTGCTGCTCACGGTTGGAGTCAATGCTCCCACCGGACGCACCTCGCTGACCGGATCGCAGTTCAGTGCGCTGAGAACACTGTCCGCGCCCGCGCTGGGCATGGGCAGCTCGCCGGTGGGAGCGGGGCTGAGTGGCACCGTCGGCATTGTCGTCGCGCAGCAGCTTGGCGACTGGGCACTCGCATACGGCACGTCATACGAGCTGCGTGGGCAATATCAGCCTGTGGCTGCACTCACGGCAGGCAGTGAGTCGGCGGATTTCCTTCCGGGCGGCGTTTTTCGCGCCTCGCTTGGTGCCGACCGGTTGATCGGCGCGCATCGACTGAGTCTTGCTGCGGCTGCAGATGTTTTCGCCGATGATCGATTGCGTGGCGTGCCAGTCAGTGACCCTGACCAGAGTTCCGGCGACGGGGGCAACGGCGAATCGCGAGTGCGCCTCGGACCCGTGCTGAGTGCTGACGGGCAACTGCTCATTGCAACATCGCGCCTGCGCGAGCTGCGAACCTATGCCGCATATCGCTGGCGCGCGCCCTTTGCGCGTGACGGACGCACTGTGGAACGCTCGAGCGGACAGTATGTGGAAGCGGGCATTCGCGCGGTGGTGCCATGGAGACGCACGCGCGAGCTGATCCTGGCAACCGACGCACGCTGGCATTCGGGCCTCGGTGTGGATCAGGGGTTGCCGACTGCCGGCGTGACAGGTGCAAGTGCATCGGCTGCAGTGCAGTTCACGCGCGGCCTTTTGTCGGCGCAGCCCTTCGTGCGTGCGCAAGTGGGGCAGCTTCGGCAACGCGCTGCGCTCGTGCCTGCGGAAGGGCGGTCCTTCAATGGCCTTGGTGGTGGTCTTGTGATTGTCTCGAGGTTCTGAGGAGAACCATGCAAATGCTTCGACGTGTCCGGAGCCTGGCGCACCAGCGCGCACGGGGAGTGGGCCGACTCACCACACTGCTGATGCTGATGGCATCGGTGAACGCGTGCTCATCGCTGAGCGACGCGCTCACGCCTGGTGAGCGCAACACGGGGCCAGCGTTGGCGACAGTTGCGCTGCGTGCGAATATCTCGGCGCTGGTGGGAGCGCCCGGGGACGTGGTTGCATTGCAGGTGCGGCTCTCATACGTGCGACGCGACGGTTCGTGGGTGCGCACCGACGCGCAGACGCGAGCGCTGTCGTCCGGCGAGCTGCAGTCGGTGCCGATCGGCGTTGATGTAGCGCCATGCCTTGCGGATCCCGCGCGTGAAGGGGGTGGTGCTTCGTGCCTGGTTGTGCTGCAACTCGCGCTGCTCGTCAATGGCAACACGGTCGACGAACAGGTGATTGGACCGCTGCGATTGACGCCCGGTCAGTCGTCCACCACGCCACCACCGGTGACGCTTTTCGAGTTGGCAGGAATCGAAGTTGTCGACGTGTCGGGCAACGCAGTCCCTTCCGGATCAACCATTGAGCTGGCGCTGGGCGCCGAGCGTGTGCTACGGGCACAGGTGCGCGATACGCGCGGACAGTTGGTGAGCGATCGTGTGCCGGTGTGGAGCACAGATGCACCGCAGATTGCGTCGATCACGAGCGCCGGCGCGATCACCACAGTGAGTACCGGCACCGCGCGATTCACCGCCACACTCGGCGCACGCAGTGTGTCGGTCGTGCTGGACGTTGTGCGCCCGACGTCCACACTTGCTGTTGTGGGAGTACCGGGAAGCGGTCGCGGTCTTGTGCGTTCCACGCCTGCAGGTATTGAATGTCGAGTGATCGGCACGGTCGTTGCTGGAGCCTGCAGCTTCGCGTTTGTTCGCGACGCGAGTGTCACACTGCATTCCATTCCTGAAGAGGGGAATCTCTTTTCCGCGTGGGGAGATGAATGCAGTTCGTTGTCGACAGACGCTTCCTGTGTGGTCATCATGTCGTCGGCGCGGCAGGCTAGCGCGCGTTTCACATTGCTGCGGCGCTTCACGGTCAGTGCAGCGCTGTTCGGCGATGGGCGCGGGCTTGTGACCGGCTCGGCGGGCATTGACTGCCTGATCGATGCGGGCAGAACGAGCGGCACGTGCTCGGCGCTGGTTCCGGACGGACAGGTGATCACGCTCGCTGCGACAGAAGTGCCGAGTTCGAGCGGCGGCAACGACTCGCCGCAGTCGTTCGGCGGGTGGAGTGGCGCGTGCAGTGCGGCTACAGGCATCACGTGCACGCTCGTGGTGTCATCGGATGATCAGCAGATCGGCGCCGGCTTCTTCGATCAGCGTCGTCTCACCGTGAATGTGAGCGGCGCGGGGGGCGGGTCGGTGCGCGCGGCGAGCACGCTGCAGTGCATGCGCTCACTGGAGGGTGACATCAGCGGCTCATGCGAAGCGCCATTCGCGCATGCGCTGGCGGTCACGCTGACGGCCGAGTCGGATGAAAGCTCGCAGTTCGCGGGGTGGAGTGGCGCGTGCAGCTCCTCGGCGACCGCGACGTGCACCGTCACCATGACCGAGGCGCGAAGTGTGACGGCGAGTTTCTCGCGTCGCCGAGTCACGCTCACGCTGCTGGCAGACGGCTCGCGCATGAGTGCTGGACAGATTCGTGTCAACGATGTCGAGGCCTGCGCGGTGAGCGTCGGTGCCGGCACGAGCAGCTGCAAGCTCGATTTCGATGCGGGTACGAGCATCTCGTTGCGCGGTGTAGCCGGCGAGCGATCCAGCTTCTCCGGATTCAGCGGTGGCTGCATCGGAACCGATGACTGCGAGTTCGTGATCAACGCGAATCGCACAGTGCGTGCGGATTTTGCCGGACTGCCGGTGAGGCTGGCGATGGTCGCATCGCCGACTGCGAATGGAGCCGGTCGTGTAGTGGCCGTGGGTGTGACCGATGGGATCGACTGCACCTACAGCGCGGGTCTACCGGACGACACGGGCTGTGACATGCTGGTGCCGCTGTCCTCGCAGGTGAGCCTCACGGCGACGGCGAATGCTGGCAGCGCGCTTGTGGCCTGGGGGGAGGCGTGCGCCGGCGAGACGACGCTCACCTGCACGATACAGCCAATGGCCGCACGCAATGTCTACGCGCGGTTTGTCGCGGCCATTGATGTCAGCATGGAGATCGCGGGAGCGGGCGTGGTGTCGTTCGGCATCACGGGGGTTCCGGCGCAGGAGAACTGTTCCAGTGCGAGCAACGCGACCTGTCGTTACTCGCTGCCGATCGGCATGACGGGAACGTTCCGTGCGACGCCCGCAGCGGGCTATACGTTCACGGGTTTCCGTGGGCCGTGCCTGGAGGGCACGGGCCTGGTGCAGACGTGTACCTATCGCGGGTTTGGATTTGTGCGGCGCATCGAGGCGCAGTTTGTGCGGCAGTAGAGAGGCAGGACGCGTACCGCAATGCCATCGGTTACATCTGCAGTAGGTGTCTCGCCAGAATTGGGGCCGTACCCTCGAAATCGATATCGACGCCGTAGCGTTCAGCGATCTCGCCCATTCGCTCCGGTGTCAGTTCATCCCCCAGAGCCGCAATCTCCCTGAACGCCGACTCGAAGCCGCCTGGTGAGATCAGCTCGAGGATGCGAAGCGGTACGTTTCCGGCATTCCAGAAGGTGTGCCACTGCGCGCGCGGCTTGAACACAAGAGTGCCGGCTTCCGCGAACACCTCCTGCTCGCCAAGCAAGGCGCCAACTCGCCCCTCGAGCACATAGCTGTACTCATCTTCGCGGGTGTGGCGGTGCAGCGGCGCAGCGAGCACGCCCGGGGGAATGAGGTGCTCAACGAGCGAGAATGCTCCGCCCGAGTCGGTCGGACTCACCATGAACCGATCGTGCAGCACGCCGGCTGTGCCCACGATCTCACCATCGTGCGGGCCGAGTATGCGGGCGCGAGGCGCGGCGTCGTTGTCAGGTATGGGCATGTCGATGGACTCCGGAGCGAGTGGCAACATTCAGAACAGAGCATGACAGATGGTCAATCGCCACCGTCGACCGTGTTGCCGCGATATCGAGGCGGAACGGTCGACGGTGGCGGTTCACGGTACACAGTATGGGCCGTGTGATAATGCAGCCATACGGCTGAATGGCTCTCTTAGCGGTCCTCGCGAGTCAGCATGGCGACCTTGGCCTGCAGCGGCTTGTACTCGGGCGCGAGCGCGATGGCGGTGCGGTAGAGCGTCTGTGCGGTCTCCAGATCTTTCTTGTCTTCGGCTTCGAGCGCCTGGCTCATGGCCATGAGGGCCTTGAACTGATTGGGATTTCGTGACGCGGGGATGGTGGCGCTGGCGGTCTTGAGGGCCGGCAGCTTGAGGCCCGTGTTGATCTGCTGGCCGAGGTCGATCACGAGTTGCAGCAACTGATCGGCCTTGCCGCTGACCGTCTTCACGTATTCAATCGCCGACGTTTCGGTGTTGACCGCACGCACGTCGATGCGAAGGTTGCGATTGGGATCAATCACGAAGCTGCCCATGAGCATGTGGCGCGCGCCAAGCGTCTTGCCAAGACGAACGGCGGTCTCCTTGTCCACACGATCGCTGTTCTGCAGATTCTGCTCCTCGAGCAACGGTTGCAACCGATCGCGCTCGACCACACGAACGGCGCTGTTCTGCGCGATCTCGTTGATGAGCATTTCCGCCATGCCCTTGCTCAGCGGTGCGTACGAATCGAAATCGACCAACGCGCTGTTGGTGAAATACAGTACGGCCAACGTGGGACGTGTATCGGTAGCAGTTTGAGCGGCGAGCGGCAGCGACATCAACGTAAGCAACGTGGGGAGCAATCGGCGGGCAGTGCGACGATTAGCAGAAGTAGTCGGCATCGAAAAACCTCGATAAAGGAAAACGTCAGTGCGCTAAGTTCGTGCGCGTCGGCTCACTCGTCAATGGGATTTACGCGTCATCATTATGTCAAAGACCTGCCCAGTTTGTGGAACGACCTACCCCGACGCTGATGCGTTCTGTCCGAAGGATGGAACGACGCTCCGGACTGATGAGTCCGCCGGTTCTCTTGTTGGCAGTGTGATTGCCGATCGCTATCTCGTCAGCAAGTTGCTGGGCGAGGGGGGGATGGGGCAGGTGTATCTCGCGGGACACGTACGATTGCCCCAGCAGGCCGCCATCAAGGTGTTGCATTCGAGCATGGTGCAGGATCCGGCGGCCGTAGCGCGCTTCAATCGGGAGGCGGCGAACGCTGCACGCATCGAGCATGAGCGGGTCGCGCGCGTCTTCGACTTCGGTGAAACCAGCAATGGACTCGTCTATCTGGCCATGGAGTTCGTGCCGGGCAAGACACTGCGGGAGGTGCTCGACACGGCCGGTCGGCTTTCCCCCACCCGGGCGGCGAACATCGTTTATCAGGTGGCCGAGGGACTGGACGCGGCACACCGCATCAGCATCGTGCACCGCGATCTCAAGCCGGACAACATCCTCGTGGTATCGGATGAGCAGGGGGGGGACCGCTGCAAGGTCGTGGATTTCGGCATCGCCAAGGCATTTGATGACTCGGACAGCCGAAAGACGCAGCTTACGCAGGCCGGCGCGATCATCGGGACACCGGAGTTCATGAGTCCGGAACAGGTGCTCGGGGAACAACTGGACGCGCGCAGTGATGTCTATGCGCTTGGTGTGGTGGCCTATCATCTGCTGACGGGCGCGCTGCCATTCTCTGCCGCTACGCCGGAGCGCAGCCTCACGGCGCGTCTGATGCAGGATCCGCTGCCGCTGCGGGAATCGGCCCCGGATATCGAATGGCCGGCCGAACTGCAGGCCGCAATTGACGGAGCGCTGTCGCGGGAACCGGAGACGCGAACACCGTCCGCACTCGAGTTTGCCGAAGAGCTGGTTGCGGCGACAGAGCTCTGGACGGGAGAATCAGTGCTGCGCGGACGCAGCCCGAAGTCCAACTCCGGCCTCACCGCGGCGCGCACAGCGGCAATGGCGAGTGGTGGAGTGGAAGCGGCGCTGCGCAGTGCGCCAACTGTGGGCATGAACGCTCCGCCGGATTCGGTCGCGCG
>JBGTFN010000365.1:0-2120 GCA_041747275.1 Gemmatimonadaceae bacterium
GAAGGAACGCTGGAGAACCGATCATTGATCAAGTACCGCCTGGTGATCGATGATTGTGGTGGATGGGCCGCATTCCAGCGGCTACTCGGCGCACTCGGTGACATCGCGGCGCGCCATGGAGTGGGAATCGCCAACGTCGCCCAGCGATGGCTGCTTGATCAGCCCGGTGTCGGCGCGGTGATCGTGGGCTTTCGCGGCGAAGCAAGCGCGCGACGTACACTGGCAACGCTCGAGCTCACGCTCTCGTCAGACGATTACGCGCAGCTCACGTCCGTGCTCGCCAACCTGCCCATGCCCCTCGGCGATGTGTACGACGCCGAACGTGATCCGATGTCGACACACGCGGGAATCATCCGGTACAACCTGAACCGTGCGGGTGAAGGGTCGGGGATCGGATAGTCAGTCTGGCCGAACTGCTGCCGGATGAGCCACGTGGCTCCTTCTTTTGAACATCGATCGCCACTGACCATCCACGTAGTCGACGATTGTCGGGTCACGCGAAGCGACGCTGTATGTTCGGCAGTTCATCGAGCAGCCGCTCACTCATTGGTTTCGTCGCGTTTCCGTATGCGAGAACAAAGCGCGCCGGATGCTGTTGACGATGAGCGCGCAGCGTAGGCAGGCGCTCCGAGACCTATTCTCCAGTCGCCGCTTCGTGCCGCTTGATCTTTGCAACACTTCTGTGAGCAGCTGATGTTTCACCTTCTCGAATCGAGTTCGCAGCGAAGGACGTTGCGAACGCAACGCGTGTCGCGCGTCGCTAACTGCACGAGCTCCGCGATCGTAAACTGCGACAGGCCGCCGTCAGTGTTCGGCACCGAATTGCGACTGAATGGTTTTCGTTTTGTCGCGCTGACGTGCACAAGATGTTGTGACGACGGGCTCGAGCATAGAACTTTTTTTTGCTTGACAGGTCGGTTGCAGCTTCCTACCGTCGCACTTTTCGCTCTGGTGGGACAAGCCTCCGGTGACGACTCGATACGTTTCCTCTACGATGGAGTAGACATGAGCCGCAAGTTCTACGGATCCAGCAACGATTGCGACACTCAGCGTAGCGCTCGCCTTTGCGCCAAGCACCAGCAGCGCCTCATCGCCGGCGAGCGCGTGCCCGCCATTTGATACGAAGGTGTGCAGCTCAAGCACCGTGGAGTTTTGCATCGACTACGGGCCGGGCCTGGGTGAGGAGTGCGAGGATCTTGTGATCACGTTCTTCGGCATTCCTCAGCCCACATGAACTCGGCAAGGTCCGTGCTGGAAGTGGATGGCCTCAGTCGCGTGCCGCTCGGCGCGCGGCTGAGGGTGATTTTGCTAGGGTGCGTGCTCACAGCGTGCGACGTGGCACCTGATGTTGCTCGCGAGTCACGGGCGATGCGCGCACAATCGACGCCCGTCGGTAGCACGGCGACTGAGGTTGTCGCCCCTGACTCAGGGGCGACAGCTCCGTCGGTGGACCGCACCGCGTGGGTGCACAACTCGCTCCCGGAAGATGCTCTAGAGACGGGGCGACGGCCGACGCGTCTGCGCGTGCGTACACGATGGAGCTACGTCGCGACGCTCGAGGACACGACTATCCTCCACCCCATGGATGTGGTGGCGACACAACAGATGCTGGTGGTCTCGGACGTCGGTCGCCAATCGCTGCTGGGGATGGATTTGCATCAGGGGAAGATTCTCTGGCGCTCCGGACGTCGTGGTGCCGGTCCCGGTGAGTCGCAGTCGCTCATGCTTCGCCATTCTCGCGATACGTCAGTGCTCGTGTACGACCCACAACTCCGGCGCATCGCGCATTGGACGCAGCATGGAACACTGCTGCGAGAGCAGTCGGTCGCAAACGCGGGTCACCTCCAGGGTTTCTGTACTCTCGCAGCGGACACCACCCTGGTGTTCACGATGCCCGACCGCCGTCAGCGGTTCGTCGGGCTGGGACGGCTGCTGCCCGATCGCGACTCTCTCGTAGGCCGACAGCCTCTGGAGCTCGACTGGACCATGCATCCATCAGGACTTGATGCACAGTATGCGCTCTCCACGATTGCGAATGGCGAGTGTGCCTTGGCTGGGGCGTTTGATTCGCGATTCTGGATTTTGCGTTCGAGTGATTCGCTGCGCGCGCTACCGCTGGT
>JBGTFN010000366.1:0-12713 GCA_041747275.1 Gemmatimonadaceae bacterium
GTCAGCAAGGTGTTGGAGACGGCTCCAGTCGCCAACCTCAACGACCTGCTGAACTCGCGCGCGCCGGGCGTCACCGTCACCTCCGGCACGCAGACGGGTACCGGTGCCCGCATTCGTGTGCGCGGCATGAACTCGGTCAGCCTCGACAACGATCCGATCTGGATCATCGACGGCATCCGCATGACGAGCAACAATGCGAGTTTCTCTACTGTTACTGGCAATAGCGGCGGAACTGGCGGCAATGCGCCAAGCCGCGTCGGCGACCTGAATCCCGAGGAAATCGAAAGCATCGAAGTCGTGAAGGGACCGTCGGCAGCCACTCTGTATGGTACCGACGCCGCCAACGGCGTGATTCTGGTGACCACCAAGCGTGGTCGTGCCGGAGCGGCTCGTTGGAATATTTATGGCGAGGGCGGCACGATATATGACCGCAACACCTACCCGACCGCCTACTCCACTTGGGGCACGCGCCAGGATCAGGCCAATGCAACGTCCGGCCGCACGTTCTGCAACCTGCAGCGCGTCGGCACGGGCCAATGCTCGCTCGACTCGGCCACGGCGCTGAATATTTTCGAGGAGTCCGACCTCACGCCGCTAGCCACTGGCAATCGCAATCAAATCGGTGTGCAGGTGTCGGGCGGTACAGAGACGCTCAAGTACTTCGTTTCAGCCGAGAACGAGTCCGAGACCGGCGTCATGAGCCTTCCGCAGTTTGAGCGCGATCGCTTCGCGGAAAACGCAATTCCGCTCCGCGAATGGACTGATCGCCCGAATGTGATGGGTCGCCAGTCGCTGCGAGTGAATCTCAACGCCGCGATCAATCCGAAGCTCGACCTCGCGATGAGTACCAACTTCATCAACATCGAACAGCGCTACTCGCTCGAGTCCAATGCCACTGCCGGCCTGGGTTCGCACGTGTTCGGTGGTCCGGGCACGCGCGACAACGGCACGGTCACGCAGGGGCTGGGCACGCCGCTCAACGGCTATCGCGGTTGGACCCCGGGCTACATGTGGCAGGAAAAGACCTCGCAGGACGTGAACCGATTCATCTGGTCGGCCAATGCCAACTGGCGTCCCTCGAGCTGGCTGGCGACGCGCGCTGCCGTCGGTAATGACTACACGGCACGTACCGACGAAAATCTGCTGCTGCGCGGCGAAGGCCCGCCGCTCGGTGCCAATACGCGCCTTGGCTCGCGAGGCATTGGCCGCGTGAACATCCAGAACTTCACGGTCGACCTGGGTGCGACCGCGTCGTACAACTACAGCGAGTGGGCCGCGCTCAAGACCACGGTCGGTGCGCAGTACATTGGCTACGAGTTCTTCACCGCGCAGACGGGCTCCACGCAACTGGCGCCCGGCTCGCAAAGCGTCGGTTCCGGCACCATCCCAGCGGTGGGCGAAGGCACCACCGTGACCAAGACGTTTGGCACATTCATCGAGCAAGCCCTGGCGATCAACGACCGCCTGTTCCTCACGGCCGCGGTTCGCAGCGACCAGAACTCGGCGTTCGGTACCAACTTCCAGAGCATTGTATACCCGAAGTTCTCGGCGTCATGGGTGATTTCGGATGAAGAGTTCTTCCGCGCCCCGTCGTTCGTGAACTCGTTGCGCCTGCGCTACGCCTACGGCCAGTCCGGCGTGCAGCCCGGCCCGAACTCGGCGCTTCGCTTCTTCTCGGCCGGAACGACCAATATTGCCAACGTGGATCAGCCGATCATCACGCAGGCCGCACTCGGCAACCCGGATCTGAGGCCAGAACGCTCGATCGAACACGAGACGGGTTTCGAACTGCAGATGCTGAGTCAGCGCTTGAACCTCGACGTGACGTACTACAGCAAGATCACCGAAGACGCGCTCATCAGCGCCGTGCTGCCGCCGTCGTTCGGCTCGCAGACATCGCAGCTGCGTAACCTGGGCTCGGTGAAGAACGCGGGTCTTGAAGTGCAGATCACCACGCAGCTCATCGATCGTGAAGCCTTCGCGTGGGATGTGAACATTGCCGGCTCGGCCAACGACAACAAGGTCGTGTCGCTCGGCGGCACGGAGCCGCAGATTGGCACTACAACGCGCATTGTCGCGGGCTATCCGATCGGTGGCTGGTGGGCGCGCCCGATCACCGGCTGGGAAGACAAGAATGGCGATGGCCTGCTCACGTACTTCCCCGACGATCGCAACGAAGTGTTCGTGGGTGACTCGGTGATCTTCCGTGGCTACTCGACGCCGCGTTACACGACGACGCTCGCCTCCGGCTTCGACCTGCTCAACCGCAAGCTTCGCCTGCAGACCATGTGGGACTACCGCGGTGGCAACAAGTGGTACAACAATACCGAGCGCATCCGTTGCACGCGCCCGAACTGCGGCGGCCGCCTCAACCCGGATGCCTCGTTCGAAGATCAGGCGATGAACATTGCCGCGAACGAGATTGCTGTGTCACAGCGCACGCTCGACGGCTACTTCCAGCCGGGTGCATTCGTGCGCCTGCGCGAAGCTTCGGCCCAGTACACGTTCTCACCTGAGCTGGCGCGTCGTCTCATCAGGGGCTCGTCACTGTCACTCGTGGTCACGGGACGTAACCTCGCGCTGTGGACCAAGTATCGCGGCGTCGATCCTGAGTCCGGCTTCAATACCACATCGGGCTCGGAGACGCCTCAGGAGTTCCAGACTATCGGACCGCCGAGCTTCTTCGTGTTCCGCGTCAACATTGGCTACTAGGAGCTGCGCAACTCATGACTGCATACATTCCCCGCTTCTCGCGCCGACTGGCGCGCGCGGCAGCGGCAATCGCCATCGTTCTAACGGCCGCCTGCAGCGAGGCGAACGAGCGCCTGCTGCAGGTTGTCGACCCGGACATCATCAACCCGTCGGACGCTGCCTCTCCCGAGGGCGCGACGGCGATCGCCAACGGCGTGATCAACACGTTCGCCAGTACCACTGGCGGCGGCATCAGCTCGTGGATGTTTGGAGGACTGCTTGCCGACGAGTGGTCCACCAGCTCGACATTCATCCAGAACGACGAAACCGACCAGCGAGGCATTCAGGAGTTCAACTCGTCGATCACCGGCCAGTTGCGGCAGCTGTATCGCACGCGGACTCGTGCCGACGAAGCGATTGCGGCACTCAATCAGTTCCGCCCAACGGCGCGTTCGTTGATTGCCGAGATGTATCTGGCACGAGGTTTTGCCGAAATGCAGTTGGCGTCGGACTTCTGTAATGGTATTCCGATCGGCGACGGAAACGCGGTTCCTCCGGTCGCTGGCGTGCCGCTGTCCAACAACCAGTTGTTCGCGCGTGCGGCCGCCTCGCTCGACAGCGCGATCGCGTTCGCCAATGCAACCGACGCCGCGACCGTGGTGATCAACCGCGCCGCCCGCGTTGCGAGAGCACGTGTTGCACTCGGCCTGGGTGAGTTTGCCGCCGCAGGAACGTTTGTGGCCGGCATCCCCACCAGCTTCCGCTATCAGCACACGTTCTCGGCGAACGGTGGTTCAAATGCTATCTGGGGGCAGAATCCGAGCTCTCGTCGATTCAGCGTTGGCGACAGCGTTGAAGGCAACTCGCGCAACATCCTCGTGGCGAACGCGCTGCCGTTTGCCTCGGCAAAGGATCCGCGACTGCCCGTCACGATCCCCACCAGCGGTTCGGTGAACGGTCAGGATGGTCAGACCTACACACGCATCACGTCGATGTGGGCCGAGTTCACTGCCATCGACGTAGCCAACGGCATCGATGCTCGCATGATCGAAGCCGAAGTCGCGTTGCGCGCGAACAACCCGGGACAGTGGCTCGCGATTCACAACGCGCTGCGTGCTGCTCCCCCCATGCTCGGCACCGTCCAGCCGGCAGTCATGCCGCCGTTGGTCGATCCGGGTACGGAAGCCGGTCGCGTGAACCTGCACTTCCGCGAGAAGGCGTTCTGGACGTTCAGCCGTGGCCAGCGTCTGGGTGACCTGCGTCGTCTCATCCGCCAGTACGGCCGCACTGAGCAGAACACGTTCCCGCAGGGCGTGCACTACAAGGGTGGCAACTACGGTACGGATGTGAATCTGCCGGTCGTTACAGACGAGCGTAACAACCCGAACTTTGAAGGCTGCACGGATCGCAACGCGTAGGAACGAGGGTGCAGGACAGGAAAAACGGGGCCAGTCGCAGAGTGCGGCTGGCCCCGTTCTCGTGTGGCGTCTGGCGACGCCACGAGGTCGCAGGGGTTGGGGAGGTCGCGGAGAACTGCAACCGCAAGAAACTGGGGTGGTACGAGGCCGGCCCGCGTACGAAGCTGTTCACCCCAATCAGTTGCAGTTCAACTCTACGCATCCGCGGCTCTGCGTTCAGCGCAGTTGCCGTCCCCCGCGACCTCCCCCACCTCCGTGACCTCGGCGATTACCGACGGTCACGGAGGTAATCGCCTCAGGGGATCGGCGCCTCTGCCGTCCTCCGGCTACTGGAATCCGTCGCCGCGGGCAGCGTACTCAGCACATCCCGCCACGCGAACTTCTTGCCTTTGCCCCGCACATAATAGTCCATCCACGCCATCTCGCTCACCGACTTCACCAGGCGATTGCGCGGGTCGGGGATGCCGTGGCTGTTGCCGGGATACATGAACAGCTCCGTCGGCACACCAAGCTTCTTGAGCGCCATGTGCAGCTCAACCGACTGCGGACTCGGCACACGCGGGTCGCCTTCAACCACGTGAATCATCGTGGGCGTCTTGGCCTTCGTGATGTACTTGATCGGTGACTGATCCCAGTATGCGTCGAAGTTGTTGTATGGCAGGTCATCGCCGAGATAGAACTGACGATTGCGCTGCACATCGCTTTGCGCGTACATGGAAATCCAGTTCGACGTGCCGGCGCCGGAGCTGATGGCCTTGAAGCGATCGGTCTGCACCAGCGTCCAGTTGGACCAGTGTCCACCGGCACTCCAGCCGAGCATGCCCATGCGCGTGGAGTCGACGATGCCCGTCTTGATCAGGTGATCGACGCCAGTGATGATGTCGTCGTAGCCCTGCGGGAAGTAGTTACCGACGATGGCCGTTCGATGCGCTTCACCGTAGTTGGTGGAGCCGCGATAGTTCGGCTTGAGCACCGCGTAGCCGGCTCCGGCGTACACCTGCGAGCCGTAGCCGCCGTTGAAGCCGAGCACGTCGGCGGACGCGGGGCCGCCGTGGATGGCGACGATAAGCGGGTAGCGCTGTCCTTCGCGGTAGCCGACCGGCAGGTTGAGCACGCCGCCCACCTGCTTGCCATCGGTGCTTGTCCACGTGATCTCGCGCTCTTCGCCGAGGGCGAAGGTACTGACTTGCGGATTCACATTGGTGAGCTGCACCCAGGCGGTGCGCGTATTCACACGATCGAGCGACGGCACCGTGTAGAGCGTGTTCGGCGTGGACGGGTCGGCGTAATTGATGAACAGCACGCCTGTATCCTCGTCCCGATCGACACTGGCCGCGGCTTTCCAGTCGGTCACCTGCCGCACCGTGTTGTTCGCAACGTCCAGCGCGAGCAGCTGACGCGTGGCCTTGACGCCTTCATTGAAATAGATCGTCTTGCCATCGGCCGACCACCAATCGGCGCCCACGTTCCCGTCGAACGATTCGCCGAGCTTCTTCCACTCGCCGCCGCGTGCGCCAACTTCGCGCAGATAGAGACGACGGTTGCTCATCGTGTAGCGCGTGAGATCACTCGGTCCGGAGAACGCCACCCAGCGGCTGTCCGGCGAGAAGGTGAGTCCGCCTTCACTCACTTCCTTGTTATTGGTGAGACGCTCGATCCTGCCGGACGCGGTCTCCATGAGGTACAGGTCACCATTGATGCCCTGCTCGGTGATGTTTCGCGAATAGCGATCGGCGTTGATTCCGGTGAAGCCCAGCCACTTCCCGTCGGCCGAGATGGTCATGTTCTGCACCGTGTACGTCGAGTCGCGCGTGAGGCGCGTGGCCTTCTTTGAAGCCAGGTCGAGCGCCCAGAGGCTCTCCAGGGGCGTTTCCGCGTTCTGGATGTTCACCGTGAACTTCTTCTCGCGGCGCAGGCGCTCATCTTCGGCGTCAGCGTCGGGACCGGTGAAGTAGATGCGTCGGCTGTCGGGTGCAAACTCCCAGTTGCCCACTCCGCCGGCGTGTGAGGTGAGCTTCTCCGGCTTGGCGTCGTACAGACTGTCGACCGGCAGACGGTAAAGCTGCTGCTGCGCCGTTCTTCCGGCGCGGTAGACGAGCCACTTGCCGTCGTCACTGAACGCGAAGTTGTTCACGCCGCCGGTCGTGCTCGTGATCTTGCGGGCTTCACCGCCGTCGGCGCGCATCGTGTAGATCTGGTTGCCGCCGTTCTCGCCCGTCGCATCGCGATTGGACAGGAACGCGAAGAACTTGCCATCGCGCGACCAGGCGGGCGACGTCTCGTTCTTCTCCTCGGTGAACGTCATCTGTCTGGCTGACGACACACCCGTGCGCATGTTGACCAGATGAATGTCGGTCTGTGAGCGCGCGTCTTCCCAGTCAGGCGTATTGACGGTGTGCAGCAGCCACATGCCGTCGGGGCTTGGCGTGAACGATCCAGCCGACTTGAGGTGTTGCATGTCGAGGAAGGTCATCGGCCGGCGTGCGCCGTCTCGACTGGACTGCGCCAGCGCGGGCGACGCGAGTGCGAATGTGGTGACGGCGAGGGCCGCGGTCGGCCACCAGCGGTGCCGAGAGGACTGTACGGCGGCGGGTTCGGGGCGGGTCTGGCGAATCTGCATCGTGAACCTCAGGAAGGGCGGGAACTGAAAACAACGCGCACTGCAACAACGAAAGAACGAAACCTCAGGGCGTGAACGCCGCCGTCGCGGAGTCGAGAATACGAAGCGCAGCGGCACGATCGGCATATTCAAGCACTTGGACGATGACGGGGCCTTTGTAGGCGCGAAACCAGTCAGCGACGAGCTCGAGCGCGCCGGGATGCATCGCACGCATGTCATCGAGTGACTGCACCCGCGCGAACGGTCCATCGGGGCTGACCGCGATGAGTTTGTCGTCGGCCTCGCCTCCATCCGACATACGCAGCACACCCACCAAACGTGCAGAAGTGACCGTGCCGCGCGGAAGAGCCGGGCCGAGCAGAATGACGTCGAGCGGGTCTCCATCGCCGCCTGCCTCCCTGGACATCAGCGTGCGCGGCGTGAAGCCATAGTTGACGGGGTAGGGCAGAAACGCCACCACGCGCGGCCGGCCGTCCTGCTGCTCCAACTCGAGTCGGCCGGTGGTCTTGTTGACCTCCCACTTGTCGTTCGTGCCGGCGGGAATCTCCACGACCACGGTAATGTTGCCGGCGCGGTCGCTGGGCAGGGGAGTGCGCAGCAGATCGATGTCGGCCGCCGCCTCGGCGTTGATGGCGGCGGGGGGTCCGTCGAGTGTGGCGTCGCTGGCGCGTTCCACGTAGCAGCCGCTCAGGGCAGCAGCAACGACCGCGCTGGTTGCGAGGCGGAACAGTATGAAGATCTCCGGGAGGAAAGGACTGCCGGAAGTTACGGACTTTGCGCTGCCAGCGGAACGAGCGTGTAGGTATGCTTGAGACGAGGCGCACAGGGCGCGGGACGGGTACATCCAGTCAGGGAGCGTGGTGAAACGTTCGACAAGGTGCGAAGCGCCGGTGGCGGTGGTGGCGACAGGTGCGGTGCGCTCCGCGTTGGCACGTGCAGCGCTGGTTCTTTCAGCGCTTCTACCAGTGGAGATGTCTGCACAGCAGGCAAAGACGGGCGAGCAGGTGTACGCAACATGCACTGCCTGTCACATGGCCAACGGTTCAGGCCTGCCCGGCGTGTTTCCGCCGCTGACGGAGTCCGAGTGGGTGACCGGTCGTCCCGAAGTGCCGATCGCGATCGTGCTGCACGGCATGCAGGGCGAGGTCACGGTCAAGGGCGTCAAGTACAGCAGTGTGATGACGCCTTGGGCCGCGATGTTCAGCGATACCGAGATCGCAAACGTGGTCACCTATATCCGATCGCAGTTTGGCAACTCGGCGAGTGCTGTCACTGCAGCGCAGGTCGCAGCGGTGCGCGGGGCCGCCAAGGATCGCAAGACAATGTGGACGGCTGCGGAGCTCACGCAGACGTTCCCGTAGCTGGCCGCGCTTGACGTGAATGACGGAGTTGTACAAATTTACTGTACAACTCTGAGGAGCGGCATATGACGACAAAAACGAGCTACAGCCACGCCCGGGAGAATCTCGCCTCGTTGTGGGATGAGGTTGAAGATTCGCGCGAGGCGGCAATTATTCAGCGGCGCGGCCACGAAGATATGGCTCTTATTCCCGCCGACGAGCTTTCGAGCCTGCGCGAAACAGCGTACCTGCTGCGCTCTCCGGAGAATGCCGTTCGATTGCTGGCAGCGCTGACGCGCGCGCGCCGGAACAAGAGCAAGCCGACCGATCTGGTTGGACTGCGAAGCGCCCTGGAGCTTGCGCCCTGAGCGCTCGGTCAAAACGTGCGCGCTACGCAGTCGTCCAGGATGAGTGTCTGGATGACCTGCGCTATTGGGTGGATACGAATCGCAAGACCGCGCTTCGCGTGCTGGACTTGATGGAGGCGGTGTTGCGGGATCCAAGGCAAGGCATCGGCAAGCCGGAGCCCCTCAAGTATCTGGGCGGCAACGTGTGGTCGCGCCGCATCAATGAATCAGACCGACTCGTGTATGAAGTCTTCAACGACCGCATCGAGTTCCTGCAGGCGAGGTACCACTACGGCTGACGTGTGATCGTGGCGTGAACCGGCCGGTGGTCTGACGCAATGCGCTCATCGACCACGCGCGATGTGGCATGTTGCCATGCGCTACGCGGCGCGGCGAATACGAAGTCGATTTCCTTGACCGGCGTGTCTGACGGAAACGTGAATCGTTCACCGCTCTTGACCGCTTCAGTCGCGCGCTCCCTGAACAGGGCAAGGGTGCGCGAACCGGGTTCATCGTTGAAGTCGCCGAGCACCACGTAAGGCCGCGACAGCGTATCGAGCACTCGCGTGAGCGCTTCGGCTTGCGCATAGCGCAGTGTGTCGTTGCCCACCCAGTCGAAGTGCACGTTGATCACTGCGATCGTGTCGCTACCGGGGATCGCAAGCTCCGCGATCAGCGCGACGCGAGGTTCGTTGCCGTCAGGCAGGCGGAGGGCCGTTGAGCGAACGATTGGGTGCCTTGAGAGCAGGGCCAGGCCATACTCACCGCCTTGATACGGCATGAATGCACCGAACGCGGCGTGCATTCCGAGCAGTGCGCCGAGTGAATCGGCCTGCGGCGCGCCGCCGCTTCGTGTGACGCGTTCGTCGACTTCCTGCAGTGCGATGACATCGGCGTTCAGCGCGCGCAGCACGTTGGCGGTGCGCGGCAGGTCGACGACGTTGTCGGTGCCGGCGCCATGGCGGATGTTGTAGGAAACGAGGGACAGTGACGCTGCGTCGCCTTGAGCGCGTGTCGCCGCTGCGCTTTGAGCGGCACCCTCGTTCGACAGTGACGACAGGTGCCGCTCACCCGCCGCGCGCACGTCACGCTGTGCACGCGCAATGGACGCTTGCGTCTCGGCCGACGGTCCGCCGAGTTCGACATCGCGCACCGTCGTGAGTACGTCCACGTAGTACTGCGTCCACGTCTCGAGGATATCCCGCTCATGCGTGCGCAAGGAATCGCGCGATGACGCCGAAGCCTGCGCGATGTTTGTCGTGGCCTGCTCAGCTTCGGCCGCCAGTCGCTCAATCGCCGCGCGTTGCACTTCGTTCACGATGCGACCTGCGGTGACGGACGTTCCGTTTGCCAGCGGCAGCGCGCTGGTCAGCGCCGTGATGGCGACGTTACGCAGCGTTTTCGCGGACACCTTGTCGAGCCGATCACCGTCGGTGTGGTAGAACTGGTCGGTGAAGTGCCAGAGCAGCAGTCCCGGCTTGTTCGCGCGAAGGAACGGCGTGTGGTCGCTACCGCCCTCGAACGGGTTCGTGTTCACCACCCAGTCCGTCGTTGCCGCATGTGCGAGCGCGCGGGCAAGCACGTAGTCGTTGAAGTAGTGCGGTTTGAGGTCGGCCTTGGTGAGTGGTCGTCCGCCCCATTCGCTGTGCTTGTCGTCGCCGCGCGTCCAGATGGCCGAGGGATCGGGCATCTTCTCGATGAGAAACGTACCGCCCGTTTTCTCGGTATCCTCGCCGACCATGTCGAGCGACATGCCCCACCGAATGTCGCGCGCGCGCATCGTGTCCTGCGTGATGAAGCGGTCGGTGGACCGGATCTCGAGTCCCCACAGGAACGTGAGCGTGCGCGCAGGTCGAGGCATGCCTTCGCCGAGCAGACGCGCCATCACCCGCGCCATCTCGAGCTGCGCCCCAACGCCTGATGCGTTGTCGTTGGCGCCCGGCTCCTGCACGTGCGCACTGAAGACAAAGCGCTCGTGTGCATGCGTTGTACCACGCACTTCGGCCACCACCGTTTGCTCGACAGCGTCAGGCGTGAACAACGACTGCGTGTGCACGCGGATCCGCACGGGCCCGCGCGCGAGCGCCTGTTGCAACCGGTCGCGCGCGTCGAAGGACAGCGCGATTCCCCACGCCTTGGCCGCGGTGTCGCGTGGTACGCTGGCGAACTGAATGGAGTTGCGGTTTTGCTCCGGTCGCAGATAGTCGGGCAGCGAGTAACCGAGCACCCCGAGTGCGCCGCGCCGCACGACTGCTTCGGTGAAGACGCGTCCTACCGACGCATTGGCCGCCACGATCTTGCCGCGCACCTCTCCGGCCGCGTCGAAATCGGCCGGTGTGCCGTTGCCCGCCCACACGACGGACGCCGACACACCGCCATCCGGCGTGGAGAACGAGTTCGTGGCCAGCATGTTACGGTTGCTGGTGAAACGAAGCAGCGGCGCCGTGTCGCCCTCGATCGTGACTGTCGCGTCGAGCGGCTCCCATGCCGGCTGCGCCATCGGATAGCGCTCCACCCGGTACACGAGCGCCTGCGCGTCAGTCGCGCGATCTTCGCGCACGAATCCCGCGGCTTCGAGCTGCTCGGCGATGTGCGCAATCGACGCATCGAAACCGCGATTGCCGGGCCAGCGCACGTACTGATCAAGGAAGGACACGGTCTCGCGTGCCCGATCGCCGTTCATCAGTGCGGTGATGCGGTCGGTGTAGGGCAGGAGCGGCGAAGTATCTGCACTTTGCGCACGCAGTCCCACCGGGACACACATGATGGCAACAACGAGCAAACGATGGAACTTTCGGATGAGTTGCATACACAAGCATACATTGTTCTTCTGCAACTTTCTGCCTGGCTGCACCCTGCGGCCGTTCTCCCTGACGAGGCCTGCATGACCGCTCCGGCTCTGCGACGGTTGTTCATCGGTGCCATCATGGGGGCTTGTGTCGTCGCCTCGCCCGCCTCTCTCGCCGCTCAATCCGCCGATACTACCGGATTTGTGGCCAGACAATGGGGCGCCGAGATCGGCATCAACGCCGGCTTCACGAGTCTGGGAGTGCTGAGGTTTTCCGCACCGAACCGCGCGTGGCTCGGCGTGGTTGGCGCAAACTTCGAGCGCAACCGCATCAATGAGGATCTGTCTGACGTGCCCTCCGGAGTTGAAATCCGAAGATACTGGGACAGTGCCGATCTCGAGGTGCGACTTGGGCATCGCTGGTATCGCAGTGTGGCGAGCAGCGTGCAGCAGCATGTCACCGTTGGTGGCGTGATTGCCGGTGCCCGAAGGGACAATGGTGGACTGTTCTCATCCGAGTCGGACCGCGCCATCGGGGGGGGAGTGTTTGCCGACGTCGGCGCACTCTGGATGGTGACGCGTCGCCTTTCACTGGGCGCGGCATGGAATGCCGAGGCGCTCGGCTTCCGCGCCACCGTCGGTGAGGCACCGCAATTCCGCAGGGTGACCACGAGTATCGAGTTCGGCCGAATAGACCTTCGTGGTGCGCTGTACTTCTGACGGCAGTGCGATTGTCGCTCCGCCTCGTGATCGCCTGATTCCCACTTCCTTCGAGATCCCAATGCACGCATTCCTTCGCTTCACACTGATCGGGTCCGCCACACTCGCTGTGTCATTCGCGTCGTCGGTCAACCCATTGAGGGCGCAGTCCTCCGACAGCACAACTTTCCGCGCCGGTCAGTGGGGCGCGGAGTTTGCGCTCGGAGGCTACAACAGCCTCGGGGTGATGCGGTTTTCATCGCCAACACGTGCCTGGATTGGCGCACTCAGTGGTCAGTTCCGAAGCATTGATGATGACAGTAATCCGCCGCAGGCTGGGGGCGTGACAGGCAGCAGCGCGATGAACGTGCAACTCGGACACCGCTTCTATCGTCCCGCCACAACACACGTGATGCAGCACCTGACAGTGGGCGCACTGGCAGGCGTCACTCGTACAAAGGTCGAGCGGGAGAGCGGGCCTGACACAAATATCAACAGTGTGGCTGGACTCTTTGCCGACCTCGGCGCGCTGTGGATGGTCACGCGCAGCCTGTCGCTCGGTGCAGCGTGGACGCTTAGTGCGACCGTGACGCGAACAGAGAATAACACGAATTTCTTTGAGCAGGATCGCACGGTCACGAATGTGTCGTTCGGTCAGGTCAGCATTCGCGGCGCACTCTACTTTTGATTCGACTTCGGCACGACGCGCGATCCGCACGCCGGTTGCGTGAGGAGATCGCGCTGGGGGCGCGCCACGCCCAGTCCGTTCGCGGCTCAACGGCTTCGCCGACAGCCGCTCACGGACCGGGC
>JBGTFN010000367.1:0-2167 GCA_041747275.1 Gemmatimonadaceae bacterium
CGAGTTGATTGCGGCGTACGTCTCCGGTCTCAATCGCTGCGAGTTTTGCTACAACGCTCACACCGTCTACGCCGAATCGTACGGATTCCCGTTCGAGCTCTGCGAGGCGCTGGTGCAGGATCCTGACTCCGCTCCGGTAGAAGATCGGCTTCGCCCCGTGCTTGCGTACGCACGTGTGTTGACGCAGGAACCGGCTGCTGTGGAGCCGCGCCACGCGCAGGCCATCCTCGACGCCGGATGGCCCGAGCAGGCGGTAATGGACACGGCCATGGTGGTGGCGCTCTTCAACTTCATGAACCGGATCGTGATCGGTCTCGGGGTCGCACCGCATGACGAGCATTACGCCCGCCGTCGGGAGGCGGTGCAAAGGCGACCCCTGCAGGACCGTACGGCCGCCAACGAGACGGACATCGGGACCAAGCCCTATCAGGCCTACGGTCGTCAGATCGGCATTGTCAAATAGCGCGGCGCGCAAGTGTTGACGAAGGCTCCATTAGCACATGGTGGTTCGCTAGCGAATGGATCGTGATACGTCGAATGCGTCGCGCAGCAGCGCTGCGGGTGCCGGGCGTGTCGCCAGCGCGCCGAATGAGGTGACCAGCGCTACGAAGCCTGACGTGTGCCAAACAAATGGTGCCCCGTGCATGCGCGCAGCACGCTCAAGGGGCGCTACACGACCGATGCGATGCATCGCCCGAAGACGCATCAACGGCATCTCGAGTGGACGCCGTCGCGCTTGATCGCGTGGGGCGCGAGTATCGGGCCGGCGACCGGCACGCTCGTCGAAGGCTTGCTGCAGCGCCTCCCGGATCCGGAGCAGAGCTATCGCGCGTGTCTCGGTTTGCTCGCGCTCCGACGGCGCCATGACGCGGGGCGGCTGGAAGCGGCGTGTGTCCGCGCGGTCGCGGCGGGCACAATCAGCTATCGCTCCGTCAAGTCCATCTCGACGCGAAACTCGACACGGTCCCGCTCGAATCCCCGACGATCACGACGCGCTTGCCCGCGTCCCACCAACACATCCGGGGGCCCGGCTACTACGAGCCGACGACGCGCGGTGCGCACGCCGCCACGGATACCGTCCTCACTCTCTCTCCGGCGTCGACCCCACATGCTGATTGAACAAACCCTTGCGTCGCTGCACGCGCTCAAACTCCCGGGCATGTCCGCCGCGCTGGATGAACAGCGCGCGATCCCCGACGTGGCGGCGCTCCCTTTCGAGGACCGCCTCGCGCTGCTGCTCGAGCGCGAACACGCCGTGCGCAAAGACCGCCGGCTCACGCGGCTGCTGCAACTCGCGAAGCTGCGTTATGCGGCGTGCATCGAGGACGTGAACTTTCGCGCGAAGCGCGGCCTCGACCGCCATCGCGTCCTGCAACTCGCCGGCGGCGACTGGATCCGCCAGCACCAGACGCTGCTGATCGTCGGTCCCACGGGGACCGGGAAATCATGGCTCGCCTGTGCGCTGGGCCAAAGCGCCTGCCGGCAGGGACACAGCGTCCGGTATGTCCGTCTCCCACGGCTCTTAGGGGAAGAACTCGTGCACGCGCGGGCGGATGGCTCGTACGGCAAAGTGATGCACACCCTCGCGAAGACCGATCTGCTCATTCTCGACGACTGGGGCCTCGCGCCGCTCGGCGACCGTGAACGCCGCGATCTCCTGGAACTGGTCGAAGATCGGGCCGGACGGCGCGCCACGCTCATCACCAGCCAACTGCCCATCGAGCACTGGCACGAGATGATCGGCGATGCCACCTTCGGGGACGCCATCCTCTACCGTCTGGTGCACCACGCACCTCGCATTACCCTCACCGGCGGCTCCCTCCGCCGTCTCGCCACCAGCGACCACACAACTGAACCCACGGACTAACCGATCCCGTGTCCTACTCGCATGCCGTGATCGCCTTCACGCGAAACGACTGACTTTGTCCGATACGTGTGATCGCTTTGTTCCGAAACGCGTGATCGACATCGCCGAAATACGCAGACGTTGAGCTGTTTAAGAGAAGGCCCCGTCTCCGCGCAATATCGTCGTCAGCTATGAGTGTGAATTGAAGCGATGGCCGGAAGCGAGCAAAAAATGGCGCTCAGACGCACGACGTAAGTGAGCAATCCACAATAGCTTTCAAGTAGTTTGACGAAATAGCGTGAGAAACTGTCGATAGAGCGT
>JBGTFN010000368.1:0-3640 GCA_041747275.1 Gemmatimonadaceae bacterium
GCGGGTGGCGGGCTCTCGGTGCTGGACGGCATATTCCGCCTCGACGTGGCGCGCAATCTTGCTCGTGGTGGCGGATGGCGCACCGACCTCTACTTCGAGGCCCCCCTGTAGACTGGCATCCAACCGCGCTTGCCCGACGACACGACAGAGCGATCCGCAGGGCTGTCAGCCCCACGCATCACGGCCCCGCTCTTCGTCGCGGCGCTGTTCGCCAGTGCCTCACTGATCTTCGCGCTGCAGCCGCTGTTCGCGCGCATGGTCACACCGCTGCTCGGCGGATCTCCGGCCGTCTGGAACACCTCGATGGTGTTCTTCCAGACGGCCTTGCTCGTCGGCTACTTCTACGCGCACACGCTGCAGCGACTGCGCACATTGCGCCAGCAGGTCATCGTGCACACCGTCGCGCTGCTCGCGGCGTGTGTCGTGCTGCCGCTGGCACCGACGACACTCTTCGGGACACCAAACGTCGAGCAGCCCACGCTCTGGCTGCTCGGCGTGCTCTCCGTATCAGTGGGCGCACCGTACATCGTGGCATCAGCCACCGCTCCGCTGCTGCAAGCGTGGTACGCGCGCACCGGAAGACACGACGCCGCCGATCCGTACTTCCTCTACGGAGCCAGCAACCTCGGTAGTCTGCTCGGCCTGATCGCGTATCCGCTCGTGGTGGAACCGCTGGTCGGCGTGCGCGGACAGAGTGTAGGCTGGTCGTTCATGTATGTGCTCGTCGCGATGCTCGTACTCGCGAGCGGTGCGGTGGCCATTGTTGCGAGCAGGCGTGCGACCGCGAACGCGAGTGACAAGGGCTCCGCAAACGTGACCGCGCCCGAGACCGAAACCCCCCGCCACACCGGCTGGCGCGAACGTCTGTTCTGGATTGCTGCCGCTGCCGTTCCATCCAGCCTGCTCATCGGCGTCACACAACACATCCTCACCGATATCGCGTCTGCACCATTCCTCTGGGTGCCGCCGCTCGTTCTGTACCTGCTCACATTCGTCATCGCGTTCCGCAAAGGCACGCGTCCTGCCGGCCGCAACCTGCTCGTGTTGCACGCGGGACTCGTCACGCTCGTGATGGTGCTGCCCAAGTCGCCGTACATTTCGCTCGACGTGGTGCTGCGACTTGCCGCATTGTTCGCGGCCGCACTCGTCTGTCACCTGGCACTCGCCGCCGCGCGTCCGCACGCGTCGCGACTCACCGAGTACTACAACTACGTCTCGCTCGGCGGTGTGCTCGGCGGCGCCAGCACCGTGCTGCTCGCACCCATGATATTCGACGGCGTAGTGGAGTTTCCGCTCGCGCTTGCAGCCACCATGCTTTTTCGGCCGCGGCATGACATCGAGTGGCCGCGAGCTGCCGACGTGAGTCTGGTCGGTGGTGCACTGATCGTGATCGGATTCTTCGCCGGACTGATTCCTGTCGAACCTGCATTGCTCGGCGTCGTTGGCTTCGCAGTGTTTCTCAACCGCGGACGCCCTGCCTTCACCGTGCCAATAATCGTCATGATGATGGTGTACTTCGACGCGACGCTCTCCAGCGGTGAACAGTTGCTGCGCTCGCGCACATTCTTCGGCTCGTATCGCGTCGTCTCACTGCAGCGGCCGCTCGGCGAAGCGAACATGCTGTTGCACGGCAGCACGATCCATGGCGTGCAGTTTCGCGACAGTTCACGCGCCACGCAGCCGCTGTCATACTACGCCGCCGGTTCGGCGCTGTATGAAGGTGTGCAAGCCGCGCTGCCCGTGGAGCGTGCCGCCGACGCTGCATTCATCGGACTCGGCAGTGGTGCCATGGCCTGCGTGCTGCGCGACGGCGACAACGCGACGTTCATCGAGATCGACCCCGAAGTCGCCGCCATCGCGCGCAATCCGCGCTACTTCACCTATCTCGACGTCTGTCCGCGCAATACGCGCGTGCTGCTCGGTGACGGCCGCATCGAGATGGCACGCCTCGACTCCGCGTCGCTGGACGTCATCCTCGCCGACGCCTTCTCGTCGGACGCGATTCCCACACATCTCATCACGCGCGAGGCGCTGCGCGTGTACATGCGCGCGCTGAGACCGGGCGGCCTGCTCGTGGTGCACGTCTCCAACCGTCACCTCGCCATCGTGAACGAGGCGGTGCGTGTGGCGGCCGCCGAAGGGCTCCCGGCGCGCATCTGGCGCTCGCCCGCGCTCCAAACCAGCGACGCCAACTCCTTCGAGAGTCCCTCCGCGTCAGCGGTGATCGTGGCGCGCAACGAGTCCGACATGCAGGCCGTTGGACTTGGTGCGCACTGGAGGGAACCGCCCCTGCTCAAGGGACGCGCCTGGTCGGACGACTTCGTGGATCTGCTGCGTACCATGCGCGAGACGCCGCTCGACTCCTTCCCCACCAATCGCATTCCCTGAGCGGCCCCGACCCCCTGCTGATATCTTTGCGATAAGCGAGCGCCGCTGTGGCGCGCAGCCGGTGTGTGCGGGTGGCCATCCCGCACGGTCCGTAGCTCCCTGGCCACGCACTCGATGGCACCAGAATCCGCCGCGCCGGACCTCTCGCGATACGAGCAGAGCAATGCTGACGTGCTGCTGTGGCAGACACGCTATCGCGTTGTGCTGGCGATCCTCTCGACGGCCATGGCGATCGTGCTGCGCACGGCTGGCTGGCTCGAAGTGTCGATGGTCGCCGAGTTTCGCCTCGGTGCGACGCTGTCCGACTGGCTCATCGGAATTGCGGCGGTGGTCTATGTGGCGGTGGTGCTCTCGCTGCACGCGCGCGTGAAGCGATTGCGCCGCGCGAGTCGTGAGCTGGCCACGTTCATGATGGTGTGCGACCTGCTGCTCGTGTTCGTGCTCGTATTCGTGCTGTCGCCGCCCGCCGACTACGACCGTGCGCTGCTGGTGGCGCTCTTCGCACTGCAGCTCACGCACGTGTACTTCGGACGCGGGCCGGCGCTGCTCATGCTTGGCGCGACAGCTGCCGGCTATCTGTTCATCGTGGACCTCGCCATGCGCACTGGCGCACCGATCACGTGGCCGCAGAGCTTTGTCACGCTGGCGATCTTTGCGATTGGTGCCGGTCTCGTCACGTTCGTGCAGAGCCACATGCACGAACGACTCGCTCGACTGCTCGACATGTTCTCACGTGCCGAAGACGGTGACTTCACATCGGCGTACGATGTGTCGGCTGATGTGCGCCCCGATGCGATCACGCATGTCGGACGCGCGTACAATCGCATGCGCGCGCATCTCGCCGATATCGTCGAAACCGATCCGCTCAGCGGTTGCCTCAATCGTCGCGGCTTCGAGCAGCAGTTCCGCCGCGAGCTTGCGCGTGCCGCACGTGCGCAGACGGAGCTGGCCATCATCGACGTGGACCTCGATCACTTCAAGCAGATCAACGACACGTACGGACATCTCGCGGGCGACCGCGTGATCACCGAGGCGGGCGAGTTGCTGCGAGCCAATGCACGCGTGGGTGACATCGTGGCGCGCACCGGTGGCGAGGAGTTTTCCATTCTGGCGCCTGGCAGCGGCATGGCTGGCGCACAGCATCTGGCGCTGCGCATCGTGGAAGCTTTCCGCCGGCGGGAGTTCGGCGGCTCGCTGCGCATTCCGGTGACGGCGTCGGTGGGTGTGGTCGCCGACACCGTCACGAACGAGG
>JBGTFN010000369.1:0-2399 GCA_041747275.1 Gemmatimonadaceae bacterium
CGCTGACGCTGCGCCGGCTGGACGTGCAGCGTCGCCGCATGCCGCACGCGGAGCTGCATGGAATGAGCGTACGAGTCGGCTCGAGCGATGGGCCGGCGGTATACGGTGTGCTGTCGCCTGAGATTGTCGTGCCGAGTGCGCTGCTGCTCGCCGTTGCCGACTCCATGTCATCCGCGCCGCGCACCAAGCATGCGCTGGCGTTTCTCGACTCGCGCCGTCACCTCGAACGGAGAATCCTCGCCATGACCACTCGCAAGACTCGACGCAGGCCACTCGCCGCAGGCGCGGTCGCACTCATCGGAGCGTCCGCCGTATTCGCCGCGTGCAACACTGATATCCCGACGGCCGCCGAGGTACGTGATGCCGACGCGCAAACGGTGGTGCGGCAGCTTGGTCTGCCGAGCGGCAGCGGGCAGATCGTGTACTATGTGGACGGTGAGAAGATGGCCGATGCGGAAACTGTTCCCGCCGAGCAGATCGCGTCGATCGAAGTGCGGCGCAAGCGCGCGGCTGGTGAGATATCTGAGGTCTACATCCGAACACTGGCCGCGGCTGAAGGAGAACTGCGTCGCGTTCCGTACAAGACGTCTCTCGAGGGAGACAGCCTGCGCGTATCGCTCGGGCGAACGCGTTATCTGGGGGAGGAGGAGGCGCGTGCACGGCTGAACGATTCGTTGGCCGCGCGTCAGGTAGCGATGCGTGCCGCTCGCGTGCAGCAAATGCGCCGCCTTGAGTCGAATGTGGATAGCGGCGTTTCGGGCTCGCCGCTGTTCCGGGCGGACTCGGTGCGGTTGCGCGCGGGCTCGCTGAGATTACGTGCGGACACGATGATGCTCGTCGGCGACAGCATCGCGATGACCCCGCTCATGCGGGACGGCCGCGCCGGCGCGACCCGTTTGCAGTCGCCGCGAGTGATGCTTCGGAGCGACTCCACGTCAGCAGCTCAGCCGCTCATCATCATCGACGGCGTGATCTCGTCGGACAAGTCGATCCTGAACCGGTTGAATCCGAACACCATCGAGTCCATCGAGGTGCTCAAGGGCGAGGCCGCGAGCAAGATCCACGGCGCGCGCGGTGCGAACGGCGTGATTCAGATCAAGACGAAGAAGTAGCGTCAGCGTTCGAAGCGCTCGTGCGCCATCACCACGCGCGTGCATGACAACACGCGCGGATTCTGGAGCGCCGTGCTGGCCACGGTTGCGGCGCCCAGCAGCATCCGCTTTGAGAGACTGCGAACAGCTAGCGCACCTTCCGGCATGACGTCCGGCGTGCGGTAGAGCATGTCGAGATATGCCTGTTCCCCGGGGAAGCGCGCGAGTGTGGAACGGGCATTGTCGAACGCGGCGCGAACGTCGGGGGGCGTGCCGGTGAGCACGCCGCGCGCATTGCTGCACGACGCGAAGGCGAGTCGCGACAGAGATTCGTAGCGCAATGTGCGCGGCACCGACGGATTCGTTGCGTCACTGACCAGTTGTTCACGAATCTGGGCGGCACCGCGGCGTGTCGCGGGCGCCGACGCCGGCGAGGTGCGGTTTGCGCTCATTGCCGAGACAGTCTTCAGGGTCGCGTCATCGCCTCTCAGTACGGCAAGTTGTTTGAAGCCGTCCGCTCCGATGCCCACTATGACTCGGCCGATGATGCCGTCTATCGCAGTCGTACCGTTGTCGATGAAGGCAAATCCGTACGACACGACGGTGCGAAGCGCCTGCTCGGCGCGATCGTAGTCGTTCACTGCCACATAGTAAGCCGCGCGTGCAATTCCGGCCTTGGCGACTTCCCTGGTGCTACTGGAGCGCTGGATGGGCATGCCGGGCGCCCACGAGTTCGCTTTGAAGGGAAGCATGAACTGGCTTCCGATCAAGTCGACTTGCGCAGCGGTGGCCACCAACTCGACAGTACTCCACACGGGCGACTCGGCAATGGCACGCAGTTGCGCGAGTTCATCTTCGCCAAGTCCTGCATGCGCGAGGGCAATGAGATCTTTCGTCTCTGGAAGCGTTGCGCGTGTGCCCGGTGCGGCTAGTTGGTCGGAGAGTGCGGTGGCTCCCCACGTCCGGTCGAGCGACGTGACCTGTGGGAGTGTCGGGAACTCCGCAGATGTGGGTATTGCCTGCAGCGAGTGCATTGCAGCGCCAGCCTGCGCGACGGTCACATCAGGATTCACCGGCGCGGAAAAGCCGCGCATCACCTCCGCGGCTTCGATGCGATGCTGTACGTCGCGCACCTCGTACCAGAGCACGTCACCGCGCACTGCGATCACTGCGAATGGCACTGCCGAGATCAATGCGACACCGATGCACGCATTGCGAAGAATCCTGAGTCCCGCCTTCCACCAGGACGCGCGCAGCGAGCCAGCGGCCGGCGCGTCATGAGTGGCGCGCAGCGCGGACGCGGGTGTT
>JBGTFN010000370.1:0-2745 GCA_041747275.1 Gemmatimonadaceae bacterium
GCCACGAGCGCCGCGCGCTGCTCGGCAGCATCGGCGCGCAACTCGTCGACGCTGCCCGCCGCGAACTCCTTCTGCGCAGCGCGGTTGGCGACTTCAAGCGATTCGACGCGTTCAGTGTCGAGTGCGAGCTGCTCGTTTGCACTCGCGTATGGATACAGGTAGTAGACCACCGTGAGCGCCACGGCGATGACGCCGATGACGAGCTTGAGTTGGTCTCGCTGCGTTTGCGGAAACTGGATCATGAGTAGTGGCCTCGATCAGCGAACAGGGACGACAAGCGGCTCAGTGCGCAGCATTTCCTGCGGCGGCACCTCGTACTCGGCGTTGAGCTGGAACTCCGTGATGTCCTTGCCGTCGACGACGACGATCTCGGACTTCACGAGCATGACGTTCTTCACGAAGGGCGAGCTCTCGAGATCCTTCATGAACGTGGTGAGCGCCTGCATGTCGACCGTCTGGCCAACGACGCGGAACTCGACGGGCTGATGGATCACGATCGAGTCCTGCACGGGTGCGGGCTCCGCCTTCGCGGCTGCACCCTTCGCGCCGGCCTTGGTCGCTGAAGCCGGCTTCGACGCGGCGGCCTTGCCGGCCACTTCTGGTGCCGGCGGTTCTGCACCTGGCGGCAACTCGGCCTTGCTCGTCTGCTCGACCGACGTGAGCCACGTGTACTGCGGCAGCGCCTGACTGATTTCGTCGAGCAGGTGCGCCCAGATGTAGCGGTTGTCGTCGATGGTGCGAATGATCTGCACCTGGCGATACACGGAATCGCGCTCCACCGAGACGAGGCGACGCGCTTCGAGCACGGTGGTCAGGCGCGTGGAATCACGCACGGCCTTGTCGAGGCGCTGCGCGATCTCGCTGGCACTGGCCTGCTGTGTGGTGAAGAGCGCACCAACGGCCACAACCGCGAACGCGACGGCGCCGACAGCGCCGAGCAGCCACGGATCCTTGACCTTGTCGGAGAAGCCCGCGAACGCAGTGCCCAGACTGAGCGACGCACGCTTGCCGGACTTGCCTTTCCTCTTGCCACCCGGGAGGAGATTGACCTGAATCTGCATGATTATGTCCTCGCCTCAGGAGACGGTGCGGAGGGCAAGGCCCACCGGCAGCATGAGCAACGGCGCCACTTCGTCGGTGGCCATGAACTCCATCGCGCCTTCGCGCACGGCGAGTCGCGCGAGCGGGTTCGCCGCTTCGACCGGCATGCGCAAGCGCTCGCCGAGCCACGGCAGCAGGCCGGGCGTACGCGATCCACCGCCGCAGGCGTACACGGCGCGTGTCTGTCCGTAGTGACGTGATGACGAGGCGAGGAACGACATGGCGCGCTCGAGGCCAACCGCGAGTTCTTCGCCACGCGATGCGATGACGGCGTTCAACGCCGGCGTGCGGTCGAAACCGCGCACGAGCTGCTCGGCTTCTTCCGCAGTGAGGCCGTGGTCACGCTGCAGGTCTTCACGCATGCGGCGCGTGCCGACCGTCAGATCGCGCGTGAGAATCGGCACGCCTTCATCGAGAATGTTGAGCGACGTGACGTCGTTGCCGATGTTGAGCAGCGCGACGACCCCCTGCATGGCGGCGGGATAGTTCATGGAGAACGCGTTGTGCAATGCGAATGCGTCGACGTCCATGATCTTGGGTGTGACGCCCGCGTCGCTGAGCAGGTGCCGCTTGATCTCGACGAGATCGCGTTTGGCCGCCACGAGCAGCACGTTCATCTCGAGGCTGTCGCCATCGGGATCGAGGATCTGGTGATCGAGCTCGACCGATTCCATGTCGAAGGGCACATGCTGTTCCGCTTCCCAGCGAATCAGCTCTTGTGCCTGCGCGTCCTTGACGCGTTCGACCTGGATTTTCTTGACGATCACGTCTCGACCGCCGACGGCGGCGACGACGTCTGGCTTCTTGATGCCGATCGCCTCCATGGTCTGCCTGATCGCGTCCGCGACCATGGCATGGTCCATCACCTCGCCTTCAACGATGGCGTTCTCGTTGAGCGGCGTGATGATCACCTTGGTGAGTTCCGGTGTCGCACCGGCATGATCGATGACCGCGGCCTTCACGAGGCCTGACCCGATATCGAGTCCGATGGTCGTCTTCTTTCGGCCGAAGAGCTGCATACGGCAGGGGGTTGCGCGGTGGTGGTCGTGAGACCGGGGCGATCCCGGACACAGGGTCACGTGATCGGAACTGGACACTTTGACCTGAGAGGTCGGGCGATTCACCCTGCATACGACCGGCGACGGGTGAGGTAACGCCGGAGAGAGGGGGGACCCCCCTGCCAGCGACAGGATTTGTGACACCCTTGGCTCGGACTGTGCCACGGTGCAGCACGCGCGCAGTTGTGATGTCACTTTGAATGATCAAGCGACGCGATTGCCTCACGGCCGCTCGGTCCACCCGTGCTGGCGTTTCGGACTCGGAGATCCGGCGGCAGCGAGCGCGAGCCGCGTGGCACATCGGCTCGATGCGATGAGCACGGGACCGCGCACGTCGCTCCCCGTCCGCGCCTGATCACGCACGAGCACCGCGCCGAGCAGTTCGATGGGCATCGCGGTATCGGGTTCCGCTATCATCAGGCGTCCCTCCACGAGCATGATTCCGGCGAACTGCACGCCGGCGTCGATGCGCAGGTCGCCCGCGACGACGAGCACTCCTTGCGACGGAGTGAACCCGGTGAGGCGCGTCTCGCCGGTGTGCTGCGCCACTACGATGGGCCAGCGACGCGTGCACGAGTCGTGGATG
>JBGTFN010000371.1:0-3247 GCA_041747275.1 Gemmatimonadaceae bacterium
GGGAGTCGCCGCCCTGCTCGTGCCGGCCAAGCTTTGGCGCGCACTTGCTGGCGGCGGTGTCCGGCGCCTGCTCGCCGAGCAAACTCGATTGCATGTGGTGGTCGACTGGAGCGACGCGCCGTCGTTGTTCGACGCCGCCACTTATCCCTCACTGGTCGTCGCGCAACGCTGTGCAGCGCCCTCGCCCACGCCCGCCACCGATCGGGTTCGCGTTCACGTGGTGCGCGGCGCTCGCGAGCACAGCTTCGCCCTCCCCGCCATCTCACTCCCCATGGGCGGCGAACCCAGTGCCCCCTGGCTGTTGCTCCCTCCGGACGTGCGCGCTGCCTTCGAGCGACTGCGACGCGCCGGCCCGCCACTCGGTGACGCCGGACTCGGCCGCCCATCGCTCGGCGTCAAGTGCGGTTGCAACGAGGCGTTTCTGGTCGCGGCACTCGAACACGATGATCATCTCGCCACCATCACTGCCGGCGACCGCACCGGCATCATCGAACGCACATTGCTACGCCCCGCACTCACTGGCCAAGCCCTCGGTCGCACAACACGCAGCGCGCGCGATGATTCGCGCGACGACGCGCTTCGTATCGTGTGGACACACGACCGCGAGGGACGACCCATGACGTCACTGCCGCCACGCGCCGCACGATGGATGCAGCGATGGCGCCCCAAGCTGGAAGGGCGCCGAGACGCGCGCCTTAAACAGCCGTGGTGGACACTCTTTCGCACCGATGCCGCAAGACCCGAAATGCCCCGCCTCGTCTGGGCGGACTTCGGTCGCTCGCTGCGCACCGTGGTGCTCGACAGCGGCGATCCCACCGTTCCGCTCAACACCTGCTACGTGCTGCACACTCCATCCCTCGACGACGCCTACGCACTCGACGCACTGCTCTCCTCACCGGTGGCGGCTGCCTGGCTCGACGCCATCGCCGAACCCGCACGCGGCGGATGGCGCCGCTACCTCGGCTGGACCGTGTCGGCACTCCCTCTTCCACAGGACTGGTTGCGCGCACGCACGATGCTCGCGCCGCTCGGTCGACGACGCGCCCACGGAGATCATCCGTCTCCCGACGAGCACATCGCCGTCGTTGCTTCCGCCTACGTGCTCGATCCACGCGTACTCCAACCACTGCTTGCCTGGCAGCATGCGTGACGCCGTGCTTGCCTGCCTCGCACAAGCCGTGCTGGGCGATCCATCTCCGAGCGCACGTGATCCAATCACGCTCGGGCCATACACGCTGCTTCCACACCAGCATGAGGCCGTGCTGCGCCTCACACCGATCCTGCAGCAGCACGGTGGCGCCTTGCTTGCAGACGATGTCGGACTGGGCAAGACATTCGTCGCCATTGCGATCGCGCGTGCGTACACGAACGTCGATGTCGTCGCGCCAGCCGGCCTGCTGCGCATGTGGCGCGACACGTCCGCTCGCTGCCAGATACACCCCGCACCAGAGTGCATCTCGCTGCATCGATTCTCGTTCCGGGTTGCGACCACTCATCCAACGCACGCTGCCGACCGGCTCGTCATCATCGACGAAGCGCATCACCTGCGAAACCCCCGAACGAAGCGCTACACCAGCGTCGCCGAACACTGTCGATCGGCGCATGTACTGCTGTTGACCGCAACGCCCGTGCACAATCGGGCGAACGATCTCTCACACCTGCTGGCACTCTTCCTTGGCGCACGCGCGCAATCACTTTCCCCCGCGGAGCAGCTGGCCCTGATGGTGCGTCGAGAGGCGGACGTGCTCGGGCACGGGAGCGAACATGCACACGCACGTGCACACACACACGCACACCCAGGAACGCAACTCACAACGCGACCGGTCCTGAGATCCCACCCCGCCATCGCCCCCCACGCCGACGACGGGATCGCCGATATCGCACTTGCCATCGCCCGCGCGATCTCGGACCTCCCGCCCCCCGTGCCAACGCGCGACGGCGCCGCGGCTGGAGCGCTCATCGCACTGGGGTTGTTGCGCAGTTGGTGCTCCAGTGCCGGTGCGTGCCTTTCCGCCGTTCGACGACGACGCGCGCGTGCAACAGCTTTGGCAGACGTGCTCGCTGAGGGTCGGTGGCCCACCCAGCAGGAAATGCGCACCTGGACCATCACCGAAGACACGGTACAACTCGGCTTCACCTCGTTGTTGGTGGGTGACGACACACTCACAAGCGAGCAGCCGCACACGAGTCAGTCCGTATCTACCGGCGGAACGTCCATCGCACTACTCGTTGCGAGTGCACGGGAGCAACTCGAGACGCACCAACAGGCGCTCGCCGCGCTCGAAATGCTCGTGCGTCGCGCCGAACCGTCGATTGACCGCGCGCGCGCGGAGTGCTTGCGTCGCATTCGACGCCGCCATCCGGGAGTTGGCGTGATAGTCTTCACGCAGTTTGCTGACTCGGTATACGCAATGGGACGCCTGCTGCGTTGGGATGTCGGCGTGGCGACACTCACGTCGCGTGGTGGTCGGGTATCCGGTGGACCGCTCGCACGAGCAGAACTGCTGCGTAGGGTCGCGCCGAGTGCGCACGGAGTTGCACCGCCACCGCCGCATGAGCGCATCTTCCTGCTGCTGACGACCGATCTGCTGGCGGAGGGCGTCAATTTGCAGGACGCTGGCGTCGTCGTCCATCTCGACTTGCCATGGACACCAGCCGCTGTCGCGCAGCGCGAGGGGCGCATTGCCCGACTGGGTTCGGCGCATCGCACTGTGCACGCGTATGCGCTGTCGCCTCCGGGCGACGCGGAGTCATTGCTTCGCATCGTCAGTCGCCTGCGCCGGAAGGCGCGCGCAATGATGGTGCTACTGGCGCCAGATGCCTCACCGCGACGAGCAACGCGTCTGGTGGCACTGCCAAGCTTGTCCTCGCCCCTGCATGAGACACTCCGGCGCTGGCAGCGGCTAACGCCTGAGGCAGCGCCAGAGGTACTGCCACAGATGCCGCGCGAACTGGTCTTCTCGCACCATCGCGCGGGCTGGCTGGCCGCCGTGAACGGCCAGCTGGTGGGCGGCTGGTTCGCGTCGTGCAAGCAGCGCAGCCCGAGTGGCGCCGGCAACCGCCTTCGCACTAGTGCATCGCGCGATCCCCGCACGATCGCCCAGCTCGTACGCGCGGCTGACGTCGCGGTCAACGGTGGCAGTCACGATCGTCGCGATCTCTCGACCTTCACGCAGAGCGTAGGCGCCGCCTTGCATCGTGAGGCTCGCCAGCTGCATCGCACAACTGTCGTCGACACGCTGCAGTC
>JBGTFN010000372.1:0-3785 GCA_041747275.1 Gemmatimonadaceae bacterium
CGACCACATCGATGTCCTGCGTCAGCCGCGGCTCTCCGTACAGAATCGCTGCGACACCGCCCGCCACCATCCACTCGACGCCACATGCAGCGAGTGGCGGTGCGAACAGCGAGACAACATCAGTCGGCTGCACGACGGAAGAGCTCACGCGCTACGCGAGTCACGCTGGCGTCGTCAAGCTCGGGTTGGCGCAGACGTACACCGGCCTTAACTGCGTCCCATGCCAAGTTCCAGATAGCATCGGCGCACGCCAGCTTCTCGTCGGGCGTCATGGCGCGATAGCGCGCGGCCTGCCGCTGAGCGACTTCTGGCGAAACCTGAGGCGCGTCGAAGAACATTTTGTGAAGATCGCTTCGAGCGCACCTGCGGACAACCGGCCCGACGCGACCTTCTCCGTCAATGCCGAGAACGGCGCGCTGCTTGGGCGCGATATACTACCGATACTCCAGCGGCATATCCGCCGCGACATTGGCGTTGCGATAGAGACTTTTCTGGCAGCGTGATCGCCGCCCAGTAGGCTCAGAGCAGCAGGCACGTGATCCTCGCAATCGTCGTGGTCACCAAGGGTCCCGTCCAGCATCGCCGCGGCCCCGAGTGGCCGAATGAGCGGATCTTCGCGCCATACAGGCTCAAAACAAAAACGACCCCACATCTACGTTGATGTGGGGTCGTCCGCAAAGCTTTACACATCAACACGTTCGATCAGAGCGGGCGACCGGGCTCGAACCGGCGACGTCCAGCTTGGGAAGCTGGCATTCTACCAACTGAATTACGCCCGCAAATCCATTTGCACTTGAAACGGAAGCTACGTCCCGCCGATGAGTGAAGCAACCGGCGTCACACGCCTCCGATGCGCCGTCTGCAGTGAACGCTCGCGACCTGCGCCTACCCGCCAATCACCATGAACGCAACCGTCCAGCCCGGAGGCGCGTCGACCAGCACCGCGAACCAGCGTCCCTCATCGAACACCAGTGCACAGACACCACGATTCTCCGCGGTGAAGCCGTCGCTCACTGGCTGCCAGAGCCCCTCGTTGCGCACCTCCGCGATGTAACACAACAGAAGCGGAGGCGCAGCCCGATTCGTCCCCAGCGCCAACGGCAGCGCCTGCTCCGCATAGCCCGCAGCCGAAATAGTCACGAAGTAAGTCTGCCGAGTTGCACCAGATGGGCCAGCCGGCCCTTGCGGCCCCTCGGGGCCCTGAGGTCCCGCCGGACCCTCGGCGCCCGTACAGGCTGCAGAAAGAACCACGCCTACCACCAGCAGCCGCACGTGACGCAACGAACTTCGCATGAGCAGACCTCCGTCGGAGCATGAGCGCCGACGCCTCGGGTTGGACGGATTCATCAAAAAACATCTTGCCTGGCAAGACAACGAACGACAGCAGCAGCGTCCTCAGGTATCACCCCACCCCCGAACGGAGGTTCGCTGCGCACGGCACCTCGAGTTGCAAGGTGCGACCGGTGCGCTCGGGCAGGACGCGCAACTCTGCGCCCATGGCTCGGGCCAGCGCGCGGGCCAATGGGAGTGATAGCGAGCGTCCGGCCGAGTACACCGGCCGCCCCAGAGCATCGCGCGCGTAGGGTACGAACATCGACGCTTCGTTCGCTGGCGTCACCGGCGCTCCGTCACAGCGCACGGTTACCTGCAGCAGCAGCTCGGAGTGGGTTGCGGCAACGTTTATCTCGGTGTCGCGCGAACTGTGTGCAAGAGCGTCCTCCAGCATCAGATCGAGCACGGTACGCATGGCGCCCGGATCGACGCTGACAACCGCTGTCGCTGCGAGCGACGCCGCCTCGATCTCCAGACGCACTCCTTGCGCGTCTGCCTCTGCGCGCAGCGCCTCCGCAGCTTGCGTCACCGTCGGCCATATCGACACGAGTTCCGCATTGATCTCGACCGCACCCGAGGCGGCCTCCGCGTACTGCTCGACATCGCTGATGAGCGTGAGCAGATGCTGCTGGTTGTGCTGGATGCGACGCAGCGCTTCTGACTGCGCCTCGGAGACCGGACCGTGCACACCCATGGACAGCAACGACGTGTGTCCCGCGATTGCACTGATCGGCGTGCGCAGTTCGTGCGCGAGTCCAATCAGCAAGTTCAGCGTTTCACGGTCCATGACGCGCGCGCGAGGGCATCAGGCGGATGATTCGGCGAACGCCGGTGGGTCATCCGAGCACTCGATTGTGTCTGCCTCTGCGCACGGCAACGACACAGCGAAGGTCGAGCCGACGCCGGGAGCGCTCTCCATGCGCACTTCCCCCCCCATTGCCGTCGCCAGCTGCCGAACGATCGCCAGGCCTAGCCCCGCACCGCCCGAGCGACGTGTGAGCGTGTTGTCTACTTGAACGAACGGCTCGAAGATCGTGTGCTGCAGCTCGGGTGCGATGCCGACGCCCGTGTCGCGCACGAAGAGCGTCGTCATGTCGTCCTCCGTCTTGGCGTACACGTGCACCCGCCCGCCCGCCGGCGTGAACTGCAGCGCATTGGTGATGAGGTTGATCAGAACTTGCTGCACGCGCAGCGGATCGGCGCAGAGCATCAGGTCAGAGGGCGCAACGACAAGTTGCACACCTTTGCGCGCAAACTGGTCCGCAACGGTGTCGCGCACAGTCTCGAACTGCGCCATGACGGGCATCGTCACGCGAGCCACGGCAAGCGGCGTTGCCTCCAGGCGCGCGTAGCTCAGGATGTCGGAGACAAGGTGCAGCAGCTGGTCCTTGCTGCGATCGATTCGTTCGAGGGCTTGCCGCTGCTCCTCGGTGGTGGGCCCGTGGACGCCCAGCGCCATGAGTTCCGCGTAGCCACCGATCGCATTGAGCGGCGTTCGCAACTCGTGGCTCATGATCGCGAGGAAGCGCGCTTTTGCTTCATTGGCGCGCAGCAGTTCCTGATTTTGCTCCGCGAGCGTGGCATGCACTCCGCTGATGCGCCGGGACATGGTGTTGAATGCCTCCGCGAGCGCGGCCGTCTCTTCACCGCCCTTGGGAGTCACCACCTGTGTGTAGTCGCCGCTGGCCATCGCGTCGGCCGCCTTGCGCAACTCCGAAAGGGGACGGGTTTCCAGCCGGCTCAACCACCACGCTCCGATTGTGCCGAGCAGCAGCACCGCGACAGCAATCATGATCAGCTTGCGAAGCAACGCGCGTGGTCGAGTAAGAATGGAGGATTCTGTCTCCGTGAGGACAATGCGCCATGGTGTGCCCGCAACCGATGCAGATGAGACATAGATCGCATCCGCATTCGGCCTCTCGAGTTGAACCGTACCTGTGTCGGGCAACTCGTCGAGTGCGCGCGATCCAAGCGGTGATATTATCGGCTTTCCTCGCACCGATGACCATTCCTCCGATCCGCGACTGGCGTAAGCGACGCTCGCGTTCTGCCCGGACAGCCTCCTGATCGCCCCCTCGATGGCGTCGGAGCCGATGACCCGGCGATGTACCGCGATGGCCCCGATGATGCGGTCGCCGTCCCTGACCGGAGCAGCGGCAAAAAAGCGTATCTGCGACTCCGACGCGTGGAGCACCGAGTGAACCACGGAGTCGCTGTTCACGGCGGCGGACACCGTTGCCGCCAGTTCAAGCGAGTCACGCGTCGAGAGCGAATCGCCGTGCAAGCGTGCGCCCGCCTCGCTCACCACGTGCCATCCCAGTAGTGACGAGTCCGATTCGCTCTCACGCCGCGCAAACAGAGACTCGAGCGCGCTCCGGTGAGCCGCCAGCGCGGCGCCCCGCCGGGCTTTTGTCCCGAGAGCGTCGAACTCGCTCGCCCGCGAATCGACCGCC
>JBGTFN010000373.1:0-6342 GCA_041747275.1 Gemmatimonadaceae bacterium
CGGCCCCGGCGAGGAGCGAGCCGTGCTCTACCTTGCGCTGCCTGACTCGCTGGTCTCTCGTGCACAGGCGCTGCCGCCCCTGGCCGGCCTCTCCATCACGGCGCGGGTGCGAAATGGCCGCAGTGAGCCGGCCGGCGTTCCCGTGCTCGAACTGCTCGACTTCTCGCGGCGATAGGGCCCGTCATGTGACGGTGACCGGACCATTGGCGGGCGCGACGGGTACGGTAAGCCAGCTGTTTCGCCCCGAATCGACTAGGTTTGAAAGGCGCATCGTCGGCCCCCCTGAATCGTCATATCAGGGTGAGAGCCGCTCTCACGCGTCAGTGGCGCCAGTTTTTGTGACATTGTTCCCGAGTGTCTGTGACTGTTCCCGATAAATTCCGCGGTCTTCGCGTGCTGTTCGCCGGCGTCGCGAATCTGAGCGGTGTGGCGATCGTGCGTGCTCTTTCCGCATTCGCCCAGTGGCATGCGCCTGAGTTGATTGCGGCGTCATCGTCAGATGAGTTTTCGTCTGACGAGGCCTCGTCCGGCGCGGAAGCTGCGTCTCGCATCGTGCGTCAAGATGTTCGCACCACGCTTGGTGACTCGCTCTTCGGCGCGAGCGGTCAGCTGCGGGCACGATTTCTGCTCCCTGATGCGGCGGCTGCCACGGGACGAGCGTCCGATAGTCGCCATCAGTATGGCGACGCGGCAGATGTCGATCTGCGCGGCGAGAAGGACTGGATGCCCGACCTGGACGGAGACGGCAACGTGACCGTTGCCGATGCGCGCGTGATCGCACGCGCTGCGGAGAGGGTCGAGGCGAAATATCCCTCGCTGGTGGGTGGCATCGGCGTCTATCCCGCCACCTCTGCGCATGGCCCGTTCGTGCACATTGATGTGCGTGGCTCGCGTGCACGATGGGGGGCGTTATGACGCCACCCGGCAAGCTGCCTTCACCGGTGGATCCGACTGAGCGCTATGCCCAGTCGCTGCGATCGTTGCCTCCGCGTCCTGCACCACCGCGCCGTCGTTCCTCCAACCGCCGGTTCGTGCTTGGGCTTACAGGCTTCAGCGCAATGGCAGGCCTGTGGTGGTTCGAACCGGCAGACGCCATGCGCTCTGACGCATTGTCGGCGCCGGCGCCGGCCGTAGAAACGGTGGTCACCAGCGCACGCGCTGCATTCGGAATCAGCGGACATCTGCGCATGCAGTTCGTTCGCGCGGGTGAGGCCATCACGTATCCGCTCGAAGTGCGCGGCGATGCGACAGGCTACACCTATCAGTGGATTCGAGTCGGCTCGAACGAGAGTGGCGACGTTGCGCGCGCGCTCACCGAGACGCAGCTGCTCGCGCCGCTGACCGCCGGCATCTACGAGCTGCAGCTGGCGCGGGGCCACGATGTACAGCGCATCCTCGAGCCGAAGGTTGCGGTGATGGTGCCGTTTGAACGCAAACTTGGTGGTGTGCTCAACGGTTATCGCATCGGACGGTATCCGGCCGAGTGGTCGGCCGATCGCGAGCGCTTCGAGCGACCGCCCGGCTTCATCGAGGTGCGTGCGGAAGATGCCGACATTCAGCTCTCTACGCATCTCAAGGTGTCGCACTTCCTCACGCACGATGCCCAGACGCAGTGGCCGCGCTATACCGCTATCGACCCGCGCGTGGTGGACAAGATCGAACTCGTGTTGCAGGAGCTGGCGCGTCGCCGCGGCGATGACCGTATCGTATTCGACGTGCGTGTGCACAGCGGTTATCGCACGCCGCTGCACAACGCGGGTGTCGAAGGTTCCGCGCGCGATTCCCGACACATGTACGGCGACGCCGCGGATGTCGCCATCGACGCAGATGGCGATGGTCGGTTCACGATTTTCGACGCGTATCAGGTCGAGCGCGCCGTGGAATGGGTGGAGCGTCTGGCGCCGGAACTCGCCGGTGGCATGGGGGTCTATTCGAGTCCTCGGTGGCCCACTCCGTATGTCCACATCGACACGCGCGGCGAACGAAAGCGCTGGCGCGGGTGAGATCCAGATGAATCCGAACCTGCGGGACCGCCTGCTCAGAAAGCTCGAGACGCTCAGTGATGAGCGTGGCTATCAGGTGCTCGACTACGTTGATTTTCTGGAGAGCAAGTACGCCGAAAAGGCGCCTTCTCCGGTGTCGCTGCTTCAGCGATTCACTGACGGCGTGGAGGACCGCTTGCGTACCGGTGGTATTGCCGCCGGCACGGTCGCCGAGACCATGGGCCTGCTCAATCGCGCGGTGGGCGTGCTTGGCGGAGTCGCGGCCGCGGGCATGTCGGTAGCGAGCGATGTTGCCAGTGCGGGAATGACCGCAGCGTCGGATGTGGCGAACGCTGCACAACGCATCGTTACCACGCCGACAGCGGCGTCACCGAATGCCGCACAACCAGGCGCCGCCAGCGGCAACCCAGCGCCGCCGAGCGCAGCGCCGGCAAACTCGGCAGCGGCGAACGCGGCGCCATCCAATGGAGCAACGCAGGTGCCTCACCCGGACGCGTCACGGAACACAACCGCAGATGGTCAGGTCGGTGGCGGCGGAGCGGCTGCATGAAGATGCCTCGTCTGGCCTCCCGCAGGACCTCGGCATCGGGCCCCCGAACCGGCGCCAAGCGGACCGTGCTGAGCACCATTCGGGAGCTGCCTTCGTACCTCAAACTGCTGGCCGGCCTGCTCACCGACGGGAGCGTTTCGCGAATCGACCGCTTGCTGGTGATGGGCGCTGTGGCGTACATCCTCAGCCCGCTCGACTTCGTCCCCGATTTCATTCCGTTTTTCGGACAGGTTGACGATGTCTTTCTGCTCATCCTCGCACTGCAGCGACTCGTCAAGCGGGCTGGTCGGCGTACGGTCATGCAATACTGGCGTGGTGACCCGCGTGCGCTGTCTGACGCATCGCTTTCGCGCGTTGTCGGTGCGGCCGCGTTCTTCCTTCCGGGTCGGACTCCCGGCAAGCTTCGCCGCCTGATCCGTAGATGGTAGCGTCGGGACGGGAATCGGCCTCGCGGCTGGACAGCGCCGCGCGCCGATTCTATCCTTCGCTATGACGACATCATCATCCGATACTTTCCGACCCGCCGCCGAGCCTTCGCTCGACAGCGGGTCGCTGCGCAATGGGAGCAGTGGAAGCGAGGTTGTGGTGCGCAGCGCGCGCATTCGTGCCGAGCCCGCGCTCACGTTCGACGATGTGCTGCTCGCACCGCGCCACTCCGTCACACACCCACGCGAAGTCGACCTTCGCTCGCGCTTCACGCGCGGCATCTCGTTGAACGTGCCGCTCGTGGCCGCGGCGATGGACACGGTGACAGAAAGTGAAATGGCGATCGCCATGGCGCGCTCCGGCGGAATCGGTGTGCTGCACAAGAACATGTCGATCGATCGGCAGGCTGCAGAAGTCGATCGGGTAAAGCGATCCGAGAGCGGAATGATCCTGAATCCGATCACGCTCTCGCCCGATGCGTCGCTTCGCGAGGCGGTGTCACTGATGATGCGGTTCAAGATTTCCGGCGTGCCGATCGTGGATGGCGATGGCAGACTGGTCGGAATCATCACCAATCGCGATCTGCAGTTCGAGCGCGACCTTGACCAGCCGCTTCGTGATGTCATGACCAGTGAGCGTCTCGTCACGGCGCCCGTCGGCACCACGCTCGACGAAGCGGAACGCATTCTTGGCAAACATCGCATTGAAAAGCTTCCCGTCGTGGACGACGGCTTCACGCTCAAGGGCCTGATCACCGTCAAGGACATTCACAAGCGTCGTCAGTTCCCTGACGCGAACAAGGATATGCATGGACGCCTGCGCGTGGCGTCGGCGATCGGAGCCGGCGGCGACTATCTCGATCGTGCGCGCGCGCTCGTTTCGGCGGGCGTCGATGTGCTGGTGATCGACACCGCGCACGGACATTCGGATGGCGTGTTGCATGCCACGGCCAAGGTGCGCGAGGCATTCCCCGAGATTCAGCTCATTGCCGGCAATGTGGCCACTCGCGCCGGCGCCGCGGCGTTGGTCGAACGTGGTGTGGATGCGGTGAAGGTGGGTGTCGGACCGGGCTCGATCTGCACCACGCGCGTTGTGACCGGCGTCGGCGTACCGCAGCTGACCGCAGTGATGGATGCGGTAGAAGGAGCAGGTGACATTCCGGTCATCGCCGATGGCGGTGTGAAGTATTCCGGGGATGTCGTCAAGGCACTCGCCGCTGGTGCATCGAGCGTGATGATGGGTTCGATGCTCGCCGGCACGGAAGAAAGTCCCGGCGAGTCGTTTCTGCTCGAGGGACGCCGCTTCAAGATGATACGCGGAATGGGCTCACTCTCCGCCATGCAGGATGGCAGCGCGGACCGCTATTTCCAGGACGGGGAACTGTCCGCCAAGAAGCTGGTACCTGAAGGCATCGAGGGTCGCGTGCCGTACAAGGGTCCCGTTGGCGACGTGTTGTTTCAGATGGTGGGTGGCCTGCGCAGTGGCATGGGGTACGTGGGCTGCGCAACGATCGAGGAACTGCGAACGCAGTCGGAGTTCGTGCGCATTACGACGGCCGGGCTTCGCGAGTCGCATCCGCACGATGTGACCATCACTCGCGAGGCGCCGAACTACTCGGTGTAGCAGTTCCGCTCGACGATGGCAATCCCGCCGCTGTCGTGATGTTACCGAGTCCTCGATCCTGCATGAACGCCACCAGCCTTACGCCGTCCGACACCCTGATCGTCGCCAACCTTTTCTCGGTTTCTCCCGATCGAGCGAGCGGCATTCGCGCCATCGACGCGATGTTGCGCCCGGGCATGTGCGTGGCGCTGTCCACGCACCTGAACGCGGACGGTGATGGCTGCGGCTCGGAGGCGGCACTCGCGCGCCTGCTCGTGCAACGCGGCGTGACGGTGCGCATCGTCAATCCCACGCCATGGCCAGAACTGTTCCGGTTCCTGTTGGGTGACGACGTGGAAGACGCCTCGGCACGAGGCGCTGAAGCGCTCAAGGGCATCGACGCACTGCTCGTGCTGGACATCAACGATGTTCGGCGACTAGGGGTGCTCGCAGATGCGGTACGTGCACTTCAGGTACCAATCGGCGTGATCGATCACCACGTCGCCGGCGAGGAGCCGGTTGGGCAGGTGAGCTACTCGGATACCGAGGCCTGTGCGACCGGCGAACTCGTGTTCGATTTCGCGCGAGAGCTTGGCCTGCACATCACGCCCGCGATCGCCGAGTCACTGTACTGCGCGATCCTGACGGACACGGGGGGATTTCGCTTCAGCAATACGTCGCCGCGCTGTCATGCGATCGCCGCCGTGCTGCTGGACGCGGGCGTTGCTCCCGAGTCGATGTACCGGCGCATCTATGCGCAGGTCAAGCCTTCACGCTTGCACCTGCTGCGAGAGGCGTTGGGCACGCTGCAGATCGACGACTCTGTGGGGCTGTCCTGGATCACGCTGTCGTACGAGGTGGTGCATGCGATTGGCGCCACCTCGGACGACGTCGACGGCCTTGTCGAGCATCCACGTTCCGTCGCAGGAACGCGTTTGGCGCTGATGTTTCGAGAGCTGGGGCATGGCAAGGTGAAGGTGTCTTTTCGCAGCACGGGCAACGTGGATGCGCAGCATCTCGCGCGACAGTTCGGTGGAGGTGGCCATGTGAAGGCGTCGGGGGCGCTGATTGTCGGCGAACTGGACGACGTGGCCGGTCGGGTGATCGCGAAGGCGCGGGAGTATCTTGAACAGGTCCCGCGCCCGGCACTCTCGTAAACGACGCTCAGGCTGCGCTTTCCACGCGAGTGCTGCGCGCGTAGTGCCTGTACAGGGTATCGCGCCTGTCCTCGTCGCACGAGTACAGCGGTACAAAGCCTTTGTACGGGAAGAACGGCGTGTAGGACCAGCCCCATTCCCACTCGCCCGTCCGCCCGGTCGGCCGGAGGAGGCACCGCCAGTATTGCATGGGGCAGTCATCTGCGCGTCACCAAATCCTTGCGTGCGTGGTCGTGCGATTGCGCGGTCGATAGCTTGAAGGCATGACCCAGACACTTCAGGAACGCATTGCGACCGCCCTGCAGGGCGTGGCGCATCCCCAGGCAGGAACGGATGTCTTGTCCGCGGACGCGGTGCGCGATATCGGCACCACGCTCGACGGCAAGGTTCGTCTTACCGTGCTGCTCAGCGCGTCGGACGATGCCACGCTCGTGCGTGACGTGAGAGATGCCGTGCAGGCGGTCGACGGCGTGACGGACGTGCGTGTGGATGTGAAAGATCCGGCGCAGTTTGTGAAGTCGGGCGGCGCAGCGTCGAGCGGCTCGGCGTCGACCGTCTCGACGTCGGCGCCGGCGCCCAAACCTTCTCGCGCGCTGCCGGTGAT
>JBGTFN010000374.1:0-5859 GCA_041747275.1 Gemmatimonadaceae bacterium
GTGAAAGTTGCGATGAGGTGCCACAGCTGTGTCGCCGCGCCACCTCAACTCCGCGCTGCCTGAACTCTGGCAGCGGGGTTTTTGTGACGAGCATTGACCCTTTGCCGTTGGACCTGTACTGTTTGCGCTCGAATCGGTGACGTACAGTACCATCTCCGTGACCACGTCTTCCTGACTGTCGTCCATTAGTGAGCAGTTCCGTTGGCAAACGCGCTCGACCATGCGTTGCGATTCCCCCCCCGCGACGGATCGAGCATTTCCGAGCATACCGTCCCGTGGACCTGTTTCCGATCCCCACCGCGCTTCACACGGATACCGCGCATCGCATTTGCGTTGTCGTCGGCACTCGGCCCGAAGCCATCAAGATGGCGCCCGTGATTGCGGAACTGCTCCGTCGCCGCCCGTTTCTTCAGCCAATGCTGGTGGCCACCACGCAGCATCGTGAAATGCTGACGCAAGCGCTCGACGTCTTCGGCCTTACGCCCGACATCGATCTCGGGCTCATGCAAACGGGTCAGAATCTTGGCGTTTTCACGGCCCGGGCGATGGCAGCCCTCACCGAGTGCTTCCTCGCACATCGGCCGTCATTCCTGCTTGTGCAGGGCGACACGTCCACGGTGACGGCGGCGGCGCTCGCGGCCTTCTATCAGGGCATTCCGGTCGGGCATGTGGAGGCGGGACTGCGCTCGTTCGATTTGAGCAGTCCCTTCCCCGAAGAGGTCAACCGACGCGTCGCCACGTGCACCGCCAGCGTGCACTTTGCCCCCACGTCCCAGGCGCGTGACCACCTGATTTCGGAAGGCATCCCCGAGGAAGACATCGTCATTACCGGCAACACCGTCGTCGATGCGCTGCGCATGATTCCGCGCCTGATGCGCTTCAGCACGCCCGAACTCAACGCGGTGCCGTGGGACCGCGAACGTGTCGCACTCGTCACGGTGCATCGTCGCGAGAGCCTCGGTGCGCCGCTGGAGGGATTGTGTGACGCATTCCTGCAGCTCGTCGAAATGCACCGCGACCTCCACCTCGTGTTTCCGGTGCATCTCAACCCGCGCGTTCGCGATGTCGTGCACGCGCGCCTCGCTTGCCACCCGCGCATCTCGCTCGTGGGTCCGCTCGCCTATCCCGAGCTGCTCGAAGTCATGCGACGCAGCACGCTCATTCTGTCGGACAGCGGCGGCATCCAGGAAGAAGCGCCGTCGGTGCACAAGCCCATCCTCATCCTGCGGGACTGCACTGAGCGCCCGGAAGTGATCGAGGCCGGCTTTGGTGAACTTGTCGGCACTGAGCCGTCACACGTGGTGGCACGTGCCACGGCGCTGCTCACCGACCAGGCGCTCTACATGAGACGCACGCACGGACAGAACCCCTTCGGCGACGGACACGCCGCACAGAGAGTTGTCGACACCATCGAGCAACGCCTGCGGAACCCATCGGCGATCGGTGGCCCACGACGACTCGACCACAGTGCGGTGAACGACACGCTTGGACGTCTGGCGCTCGCCAGCTGATGTTCTACACAGCCCTTCGGCGCTCAGTGCAACGGATCATCGCTCTTTCGATCGTCGCGGCACTCGGTGCCACTTCCCTGCACGCGCAGGCGCCGCTTGGCGCATTCGCCGGTCGATGGATCGATGCGGGTGTGCTGCATCAGGCAGTCAGCAACGATCTGGGTGACTGGACCGGCGGCTATGTGCGCGCCATCGTGCCGGTGGGCAGCAACGATATCTGGTGGGCTGAAGTCATCGCGCTTGAAGCATTCAGCTCGCGCGGTGTGCAGGGCTCGCTCACGCAGCGCCACGACTGGAACTCGCGGTTCTTTACCATGGTGGGTGTTGCCGCAGCCGATGGTGCACCGATCTTCGCGCGTGTTCGCGCTGATGCGCAGCTCGGTTTCGAGCTCGCCAGTGCACGCAACGTCGTAGCGACAGTCGGCGTCGCCCACGTGCGCTCGGTCGATGTGCTCACTGACGCCGCGCTCACCGGCAGCATTGCCTGGTATGCCCCGCGCGGCTTCATCTTCGAAACGAATGTGCGCGCGAACACGAGCTGGCCTGGCCGCATTCACACCGCGCGCTATTCCGGAGCGACCACCTGGATGGGCGCCCGTCGATCGTTCACGTTGCGCGGCACTGGTGGCGAAGAAGGGTGGCAGATCCTGAACGCGGGTACCGCGCTGACGCGATTCTCGAGCGATGACGTCTCGCTGTCGTGGCGGGAGCGGATCGGTGATCGCCTGACAACGGCAGTTCAGCTGGATCGTTACGAGAATCCGACATATACGCGCACCGGCGTCACCGTCGGTCTTGCGAGGAAAGGGTAGATGGCCGCCGCGCGCAACACGCCTCCGGGCGTAGACGCTGCACTCACAGACGCCTCGCGCCGCGGAGCTGCGGCCAGCGCACAGCGACGACAGGGCGTGCAGGGCGGACGTATCGCACCGCATCGCTCAATGATCGGACTGCGCGCCTCGCCGTCCCTGCTGCTCGACCTGATCGTGCTGCCTGCGATCCTGCTGGTGACGGTGTTCGTGTTGCTCGAACCGCTCATGGAAGCGTGGCGCGCCGTCATGGAAACGCTACGCGGTCCTCTCGACCTGGGCACCGCCATCAACACGGTGGTAGTGGACCTTGCGCCGTCCGTTGCGGTGGCCGTGCCTGTGTACAACGTGGAAGGCATGTGGCCGAGCAATGCGCAGATGATCGGATCGTGGGTGTTCACGATCGTGCTGGCCGTGGTGGGTGCAACGCTTCGCGGCGGCTACGTGCCGCTCGGATACCTGCTTCGCGCGCTGGCAATCATGCAGCTCGCCTCGAACGTGTGGTTCATGCTGGCTGAACCGCCCTTTCCGTATGCACTCACGGTGTATGGTTCCGGCCTGCTCGTCACCGGTGTCGTGATCCTGCTGCTCGCGCCATTCCTCGTGGGCGCGACGTTCTTTGTCTTCGACTTTCCGCTGCACAAGAAACTGGGCCTGAGCGCGCTGCTGCTCGGCCACCTCGCCGTGCTGTTCCCGCTGCAGGCAACCGTACATGTGTGGCTCATCAAGAACTTCTCGATGATCGCCATGCCCATGCTGTTCCTCATCTTCGGTGTGCTGCTCGACGTCTTCGTGTACGTGGCGCTCTATGGTTGGGCCATGAGTTGGCGATCCGGTCGCGAACTGGACGCCACAGTTCGTCGTCCGCCCGTGCCGTCGCGCCGCATGCGACGCGTCTCTTCCACAGCCTGACGCGGAACGATCGACATGATCATCACGCTCGCGACTATCGGGCTCTGGATTGCGGTGGCCGTGCTCGCCGTCTACACGGCACGACACTATTTCTTTACGCTCAACCGGCTGTTCGGTCGCCATCGTCAGCCGTACGTCGACATCGTCGCCGGTGAGTGGCCGACCGTCGCCGTATTTGTGCCGGCTCACAATGAGTCGGCCGTCATTCGCGATTCGCTCGACTCGCTGCTCGCGACGGATTACCCGCGCGACCGTCTGGTGATCGTGCCGGTGGACGACCGTTCGAGTGACGATACGCGCGAGATCCTGCTCGACTACGCGGCCCGGGAACCGTATCGCGTGCGTCCACACCTGCGCGACGGTGGACAGCCAGGCAAGGCAGCAGCGCTTCGTGAGGCGATGGAACTGCATCAAGCCGACATCTTCCTCGTGTTCGACGCGGACTACATTCCCGGTCCGCGCTTGCTTCGTCAGCTTGCCGCTCCGTTCTTCGATCCCGAGGTCGGTGCGGTGATGGGACGTGTCGTCCCGCTCAACGTTGGCAGTTCACTGCTCACGCGCCTGCTCGATCTCGAACGCGCTGGCGGCTATCAGGTTGACCAGCAGGCGCGCATGAATCTGGGTCTGGTGCCGCAGTACGGCGGCACCGTCGGCGGCGTGCGCCGCTCGGCGCTTCGCCAGGTCGGTGGCTGGCGCGTCGACAGTCTGGCCGAGGACACCGACATCACGTACCGACTGTTGATGGCCGGTTGGGAAGTGGTGTACCAGAACCGTTCAGAGTGTTACGAGGAAGTGCCGGAGACGTGGGATGTGCGCATCAAGCAGATCCAGCGCTGGGCGCGCGGACACAATCAGGTATTGCGCAATTATCTTGGCCGCCTCGTGCGCAACCCGATTCGCCTGCCGCAGCGACAGGTCATTGATGGTGTTCTGCTGCTCGGCGTGTTCGTGGTGCCACTCGTGCTCATCATGGGATGGATCTGCGCCATCGTGTTGTTCTTCACCGGTGTGCGACCGCAGTGGGGACCCATGGCAGTGCTGGCAGTGTCGTCATTCAATACGGTTGGCAACTTTGCCGCGTTCTTCCAGGTGGCTGCAGCCAGTCGGCTCGACGGTTCGCGAGAACGCATTCGTGTGCTGCCATTCATGCTGCTCGGTTTTCTCGTGAGCACGTTCGCCGTGGCGCGTGCGTCGAGTTCACGGTCGTCGTGGATGCAGCAGAAGGACGTGGCGTGGGACAAGACCACGCGGTATCGAACCGCAAATGGAAACGGCAATGGCAATGGACACGGTAACGGCAATGGCCACGGGAAGGCATCATGACCGGCGCACTCGCATTCGCTGGCGTGCTCGCCGGCACCGCGGCGTGGATCAGCTTGCCTCTCATCCCTGCGATTCGCGAGTTGCTGAATCCCCGTGACGCAGGTCCGCTGGATGCAGTCGGTCAGGACTCGGGCGATCTTACGTTCTTCGCCGATTCGTTCAGGCAGTTCGTGACATCGGGCGGGTTCGCATCGAGCGCAGCTGGCACTGCACTGCCCGATGGTCGTGAAGTGATGACACTTGCGACCATGAGCGCGACAGTGGACAGCAAGCGTACCGGGCTTGTCGTTGTGGACAACGGCGGTGCGCTGCCGGCGCAGAGCAACTGCCCGGTGGAAGTCTACGGTGCGGGCGATCTCATGATCGGCGAACAGAGCACGCTGCGTGCGGCGCTCTGCGAGGGTGCGCTCACCTTGTCGCCACAGGTTGCGATACTGCGTTGGGTGCACGGCGAACGTTCGCTGGCCGTTGGCGATGGTTCGCAACTGCTCGGCCGCGCCTCGTCGCGCGGAGTCGTCGCACTCGGCCGCGGCGTTTCCTTCGATCGCGTGCTCGCACCATACATCCTGGTTGGTGAGGCAAGCGTTGCGCCGAGCACGCTGTCGCGCGAAGCGTGGGAGCTGCAGGATTCGCGGCCGCAGTTCGCGCTCGCGCGCGCTTCGGCAGTGCTTGCCTCGCAGCACTGGCTGGTGGACGAGAACCTCGTCATTCCCGATGGCCACGTGTTTCGCGGTTCGCTCGTCGTGCGCGGTTCGCTGCGCATAGGCAAGGACTGTGAAATTCGCGGCAGCGTGAAGGCACACAAGACGCTCACGGTCGGCGCTGGTGCGGTGATTACCGGGACAGCCGCAGGTCGTGGGGACATCATGCTGCAGGAAGGCGCGCGGGTGTACGGTCCGGTGATTTCCGAGGGACTGGTGACGTTGTCCGAGCGCGCACGCGTGGGGCTGCCCAACATGCCTGCGTCCGTGTCAGCGGAGCGTATCGCGCTGCATCAGGGGGCGGAGGTGTTCGGCAGTTTGTCGGCGCGTATCGAGGGGATGACGGTCGGGTAGGCTATTGCCTCAGCGTGTCGCACGGCCAACAGTTGCCACACATGAGAAACGCGCCCCGGACCGGATCGGTCAGGGGCGCGTTTGCATTGAACGAACGTGTCGACACTACTACCAGCGATAATGCGCGAACGCCTTGTTGGCTTCCGCCATGCGGTGGGTGTCTTCCTTCTTCTTGATGGCATTGCCTTCGCCGCGTGACGCAGCGAGCACTTCGGCGGCCAGCTTTTCGTCCATCGACTTCTCGTTGCG
>JBGTFN010000375.1:0-7726 GCA_041747275.1 Gemmatimonadaceae bacterium
GAGGTGCGCGTGGGCGGCGTCAGCGGCACGACGTCCACCGATGACAGCGGCTGGTTCCGCGTGCCGGGCGTGCGCGTCGGGCTCTACTACTTCGGTGTGCGGCGCGTCGGCTACCGTCCTGCGTCCGACATGCTGCGTTTCACCGGCAGCGACACGGTCGACGTGATGATCGAGCGCATTTCACCCGAGCTCGACACGGTCAGGGTGCAGGCGCGCGCCGATGCGCAATGGGAGCGCGATATACGTCGCTATGAGTTCGCCATCGATGCCGCGCGGTTCGGCACCGTGATCACGCAAGAAGACATTCAACGTCGTTCTCCCATCTGGACGAGCGATATGCTGCAGACCCAGGCCGGATTCCGCGTGATCGGCACGGGATCGCGCGCACGACTGATCGGCTCACGCGCCAGCTGCGCACCCGTCGTGTTTCTCGATGGCATGCCTGTTCCGGGCTTCAACATCAACGACATCTCGCCGCAGTTCATCAAGCTGATCGTGGCGTATCGCAGCGCATCGTCCGTCCCCGCACAGTTGCAGACTGCGCGAGGGAACGCGAACTGCGGGACGGTCGCGATCTTCACGATGTAAGATCGCGGCGCGCGTCGGGCCACCACGCCGAACAAGCGGCGCGGCGCGACATTGAGTCGAGACCCGGTGGCCCCATGGCAGGCCACCGTGCATTTTGCGGGGATCGTAGCGCGTGCGACGTCTCTGGCGTCCGGCACGCGCCTCCCACCCGCGGTGTTGCGCCGCGGCCATCCCCAGCGCCCCGGTTCCTCATGGCCAAGATCAAGGTTCAAAACCCCGTCGTCGAAATGGACGGCGACGAGATGACGCGCATCATCTGGGCGTTCATCAAGGACAAGCTTGTGCTGCCGTACCTCGACATTGAACTCGAGTACTACGACCTCGGCGTCCAGCACCGCGACGCCACCGACGATCAGGTCACGATCGACGCCGCGCACGCCACCAAGAAGCATGGCGTGGCCGTGAAGTGCGCCACCATCACGCCCGACGAAGCACGCGTGAAGGAGTTCGGTCTCAAGAAGATGTGGCGCAGCCCCAATGGCACCATCCGAAACATTCTCGGCGGCGTCATCTTCCGTGAGCCGATCATCATGTCGAACATTCCCAAGCTCGTGCCGGGATGGACGAAGCCGATCGTTGTGGGACGTCACGCGCATGGCGATCAGTACAAGGCCACCGACTTCAAGGTGGACCGTCCGGGTACGCTCACCATCACGTATACGCCTGATGACGGCAGTGCGCCGATGGAGTTCGAAGTGGCCAAGTTCGGCCCCGACGGCGGCGTCGCGATGGGCATGTACAACTACAACGATTCCATCCGCGACTTTGCGCGCGCCAGTTTCCGTTACGGCCTGCAGCGCGAGATGCCCGTGTACCTCAGCACCAAGAACACCATCCTCAAGGCGTACGACGGCGCGTTCAAGGACCTGTTCGAGCAGGTGTTCGAGAGCGAGTTCAAGGCGCAGTTCGATGCGAAGGGACTCACGTACGAGCATCGTCTGATTGACGACATGGTCGCGGCCGCGCTCAAGTGGGAAGGCGGATATGTGTGGGCCTGCAAGAACTACGACGGCGACGTGCAGTCGGATATCGTGGCGCAGGGATTTGGTTCACTCGGGCTCATGACGAGCGTATTGCTTACGCCCGACGGCAAGACCATGGAAGCCGAGGCTGCGCACGGCACGGTGACGCGTCACTACCGCGAACACCAGAAGGGCAACAAGACGTCCACCAATCCGATCGCGTCGATCTTCGCGTGGACGCGCGGCCTCGCGCATCGCGGTCGGCTCGACAATACGCCGGATGTGGTGAAGTTCGCGGAAGCACTCGAGTCGGTGTGCATCGAAGCGGTGGAAGCGGGCGAGATGACGAAAGATCTGTCGCTGCTGATCAGTCGTGATGCGCCGTATCTCAACACCGAAGACTTTCTTGATACGCTGGACAAGCGCCTGCAAGCGAAGATGGCGTAGTGAGACTGCCGATACTCCCTGCTGCTGTGAATCGCCTCGTACGCGTGGTCGGTGTGATCGGGTTGTTCACATTCTTCGCGCCCGAGGCTATGGCGCAGCTCACGCTGCGTCCAGTCGGTCTCGATCTGGGCGTGGGCATTGTCTCCGGCACCCGGTCCGCACCGTCCAAGGCCTCGACTGGGCCCATTGCGAGTGCGCTGTTTGCCTGGCGCGTAGACTCACTCGGCGGTGGCGCGTTGCTCACGGCAGTCATGGCGAGCATGCAGGCTTCGGTCGGCGGCGGCGACGTCTGCGTGATTATACCGACCGGCTGCGCCGAGAACTTTCCCAACCTGCGTGTGTTCGCACTGCTGGGCGGATGGGGCGTGCAAAGCCGGAGAGGGGGAGCGGCGATGCGGGCGATGCTCGGTCCCGCGCTTGTGCGAGCGGAGCAGGAAAGCGCTTTGGGATTGCAGAGCCGAGTGGATCTGTCCAGCGCGGCGTTGGGACGCGTGTCGCTGGTTGGGTGGCTGCAGCTGCTGCTGATGCCGGAGCTGCTTGATCAGCGTGCACGCACGCAGGCGTTCGGAATTGGGGTGCGGGTGCAGTGAACGCGCCACGGGCCGCTGCAACAACAGGTGATCGTCTCGCTAGTACACTCGTTCGAGCGTCGCAAACGCATCAAAGCTGCGATCAAACGACATGATGCGCTCCACGCCGCGGCGCTGCATCACCGCAACGTGCAATGCACCGCGAGACGAAACCCCCTGCCGCCCGCGGAGCACGTCATGGGCCCGATGAATATCCGTCGCCTCGATTGGGTATACCTCGTCGACAAGGCCGAGTAGCGCGTCGAACGCAGGCTGAGTCGCCTCTGAGCGATTCAGGTGTGTGTAGCGGTGCAGGATCTCCTGCAGCACCTCCGCACTGCTCACCATGCGTTCGCGACGCGCGATCACACGTTCGAGCACGTTTCTCGCTGCGTCCTTGCTGGGGTGCGGCGCGCCCACCAGGTACATGGGGATGTTGGAGTCGATGAAGATCACGCCGACCCGTCCAGCGCGCCTCGTTCGATCTCCTGAAGCATCTGCTCGATATCGCCCGTGGGGAAGGCGTGTGCCGACGCCTCGCGCACGACCGCCAGCTTCCGGCGGGGTTCACTCGCCGGCTCGTCTCGGCGCGCCGCACGCAGTGCCTCTCGCACCCATGCCGCCACAGCGATACCATGTAGGCGGCGCGCGTTGCCATGGAGCGTTAGCTTTATCTCTATGCCGAATCCTCCCGCGCTTCCGGAGCCGCCGCTCGAGCGGGACCCGGTGATTGAGGTCTACAAGGCGGATATTGATCGTACGCTGCTTCGGGAGAATCTTCGCCGGACGCCCACCGAGCGTGTGCAGCGACTTCAGGAGGCGGTGCGCACCGTGCGCGCCCTGCAGCAGGCCCGACGCGTCGATCGCTGAGGCCGCATGCCCGATCCCGAGGTGACTGACTTCGGCGGGGTGTTGGCGCTGATGGCACGCAGCGGTGTCGAGTGCATCCTCATTGGAGGCCTGGCCGGTGCGGTGCACGGTTCCGCGCATGTCACCTACGACATCGACTTCTGTTACCGGCGCACGCCGGAGAATCTGGAGCGCCTCGCGTCGATACTGGCACCGCATCAGCCCTACCTGCGCGGCGCGCCACCCGGGCTGCCGTTCGAATGGAGTGCGGCGACACTCCAGCGCGGCCTAAACTTCACGCTGAGTACCACGCTCGGCGACATCGATCTGCTGGGGGAAGTAGTGGGCGGAGGGATTTACGAGGAGATCCTGCCGCACACCGAGGTATTTTTACTTTTCGGTAGTGAACTGCGCTGTGTCTCGTTGCCGATGCTGATTCGGATGAAGCGTGCCTCAGGACGCGCGAAGGATCTCGATATGCTCGCCGGGCTCGAGGCGCTTCTCGAAGAGCGTCAGGCGCGGGGCGACGGTTAGCGTTCCGCGGTGTGTCGGCGGTTTTACTGCTGCGACACCGCCGCCACGATCAGCGCAACGATGATCGCCACCAGCACCGCTCCCGCGATCTTCCAGGCGGACCACGGGCGGTCGCCATGCACCTTGCCGGTCTGCCCGTTCACCAGCACGCGAAATGACTTGTCGCGAAACTTGTACGACGCGATCCAGACGGGCAGCAGCAGATGTTTGAAGTGTATTGCACCGTAGTGCGTGCTCACGCTGTGCACGATCTGCTGGTGACCGCCGATATCCGACCGCACGGCGTTCTCGATCATGCCTGCGAAGCGCTGCTTCGCTTCGGTGAACGCGTCTTCCAGTCCAATCTGATAAGCCTCGACCGTGAACCCGGCCACATAATCGTCAGACGCGGGCACGAGACGAGACGTGTCCCACCCCTCGAGCACATCGGCGAGGTGCGCGGGGATGCTGTGCGAGGCGAGTACGAGTTCGTCATCGAACCGCACAAACACCCGGCCTGCGGCATGATACCAATCGGTGTGAATGCGCGTGACCGGCACCATGCGACCATCGGAGTTGCGATGCATCTCGGTGACCGTGCGATTGATGCCGCGCTGGCCGGTGTAGTCGCTCGTCGTCTCGGCGTCGAATGTCCAGCAGGGCACGTACACACCACGCACACCCTGCGCCTGCTTCACCGTGTGCTTGAGCGCATTGGGCGCAAACCAGCGTCCCGCAATCCATGAGCGAAACAGTTCCTGCGCCTGGCGCGGTTCGAGCGCAAACGGCACCACGCCACGAGGCTTGATCTGACGCTCTGCGTGCGCATTGACCGATACCATGGGGGACGCGCAGAACGCACAGTGCGACGCGACGACATGCGGATCGAACACGGTCTGCGCACCGCACTGCGGACAGTCTACGATCTGCTGCGTGATCGCCGGTTCGCTGCCAGCCTGACGCGCGAGCGCTTCGCGAAAGTCGAGCTCCTCGTGCGCATTCGCCAACCCGGCTTCGTCGAGCACGGGCAAATCGTTTACCGTGCCACAGGTGTCGCAGGACAATCGTCCGACGCCGGGCGCAAACTGCAGCGACGCGCCGCAGTTCGTGCAGGGAAATGCGCGCCCCGCCATGGGCGCGGTGGTCACGGCGTGATCGGCTCCGACTTCCAGAACGCGATGCCGCTCGCCTGCGGACCAACGTCGGCGGTGCCCACAATGCGGCGCGCCGCGAGGTCCACCACATCGACCTTGCCGGGTGCCGAACCGACACCCTCGCTGCTCACGAACGCATAGCGTGAATCGCCGCTGACTGCGACCCCATGCGCAACGGTCGTGGATGTCTTGAGCTGCGCAACACTGCGCCCTGCCGCAAGGTCGAACAGCTGAATGCCGGCGCCCTGCTTGAGTGTCGCAATGAGCAGCTTGCCGTCGGGCGTGACCGCGAGATTGTACACTCCTCGCCCGGTCGCAAAGCGACGCGTGATGCGCCACGATTCACGCTCAACCTCCACGATCTCATCGGACTTGTTGCACGCCACGTATACGAACTTCCCGTCCACCGACGGCTGCGACCATGTCGGTGAACACGTGTTCGGCACCATGTCGTGCTTCATGCCCAGCGCCGAGCCGCCGACCTGCGCGGGGTCGATAGGCGCGGTAACCGTGCGACCCGCGGCATTGCCCGCAGCAGCACCGGCTGAATTGTGCGCTGCATGCGCGTCGTGTGACATGCCACTCATGTCACCCGTGCCCGCCTTCGTGGTGCCGACGTCCACGGGCCCTTCCTTGCCTTTCGCCAGCGAGAATCGGCGCGACACTTCAAACGTGCGCGCGTCGATTTCCACCAGTTGATCATCCATCATGCACGACGAATACTGAAACAGTCCGTCAGGCGAAAACCGGCTGCCGTGCGGCATCACACACGTCACCACGCGCGTGATTTCTGTTTGCGTCGGCGTGTAGATCACCGACATCGTGCTCGGCACCATGTCGCCGTGCAGGTTGAAGTTCGCAGCGATGGCATAGAGCCCATCGGGCGTGACATCGAGCGAGGCGGGAAAGTTGCCGAGCAACAGGCCGGGGCCGAGCAGCGTGTCCGGACCCAGGTCGTAGCGCCAGTACTTGCCGTCGGGGAAGCCGTGGCCTGTGGTGAGGTGCAGGTATTTACCGTCTGCGGAAATGGCCAGCCCGTGCGGCCCTTCCATTTCTGCAGCGAGTTCGCCCACGGGGATGGTCTTCTCGACTTCCGTGCCCTTGGGGCCAAAGCGAATGCGGTACATCTGATCCGCCGACTCCGCGCCCACATACACCCAGTAGTTGGCCGTAGGACGCGATACACGCGCTTGCGCCGATGCTGGCGACGCAGTCGCGCAGAGCGCTCCGAGCGTGCCCGTGATCACGGCTGCAGCGATGCGCACGCGCACTGCGTTCTCCTTGCGGGCGGTCAAGCGGAACTGCATGATGCCTGTCTCCATCCCGGCACCGCCGGGATCATCAGAGGAACGTCCGCGATGCAGTCGACTGCCATCGCTCTCACCCGTCCCCATGGCTGGGGTCATACCATGAACATACTCTGCCTTCGCCGGGTCGCCACGACCGCGCTCGTTGCCGCCGTGTCGGCACTTCCTCTCGTCGGCTCCCCGCTTGCGGCGCAGGCGCCAGCCGTTGTGACCAGGCTCGTCGCTGAACCGGCCCGGGTGAGCATTCAGGCGGGACAGGCCCAGCCGTTCAAGGTCACCGCGTACGACGCGTCAGGCAAAGTCGTGTCCGACGCGGTGGTGCGCGTGGGCGGACAGCGCGGCGCGGTGATGTTCACCGGCGACGAAGTGCGCGCCTTCCGCGCGGGTTCATACACGGCGGTCGCCACGGCGAGCAATCCGCCGGGAACGGCCCCGATCACTCTCGAGATTCCGGTCATCGTTAGCTGGCCCACGCTCACGCGACTGGCAATCGAGGCCGCCCCCGGCAAGCTCGTTGAAGGCGTGATGCTTGCGCACGCGGCCAAGGGATATCACGCCGACAACAGCGAACGTCCCGGACTCAAGGCCACGTGGCGCAGTTCAGCCGACGCAATCGCGAGCGTAGACCGCTTCGGCAACGTCACGGCACACAAGGCGGGCAACGTCACCATCACCGCCGAGTCGGACGGCACGTCGGCGACGAAGCAGTACACAGTGACGGTGAATCCCGTGCGGACGATCGCGGTGGACATTCCCACGACCTCCGTGCGCACTGGTGATGTGGTGCATCTCAAGGCACGCGCGCTCGACGGGAACGGACGCGAGGTGAATGACGCCGCGCTCGAGTGGAGCTACACCTACACGCCCGACGATACGACCGTGGCGCCCGGCGGACCCGCGACCATCGACAACGGCTTGTTCGCAGCCAATGCACCGGGCCAGTTCACGTTGATCGCGACCAGCGGCAATGTGGTGTCGCGCGCCGTGGTAGACGTGGCGCCTCGCGATGTGCGCCGCCGCTTCACGGTGACCAGCCGCGGTGTGGTCAATACCACGGCGACATCGGATCTCTGGCCGTGGACAGGCAAGGACGGCCGCGACTACTGCCTCGTGGGTACGTGGGGCGGCAACGGCTACGGACTCGTGTTCGACATCACGGACATGAACAACATCGTGAAGACGGACTCGATCAAGATCGACGCGCGCACGATCAACGACGTGACGATCTCGCCGGACGGACGCTATGGTGTGCTGGCGCGCGAAGGTGCGTCGAACCGCGTGAATGGTGTCGTGATTCTCGACCTTGCAGACCCCGCGCATCCGAAGATTGCGTCGTC
>JBGTFN010000376.1:0-2145 GCA_041747275.1 Gemmatimonadaceae bacterium
CGCGCGCAGCTCATTCAATCTCGTGTCTCGTCGCTACGACGAGGGGCTCGCTCCGCATATCGAGTTCGTGGCTGCCCGCGAGTCGCTCACGCAGGCGGAGCTGAACGCCGTGCTCACCCGGTTCACCTACGCGGCCCGCCGAGTCGATCTCGAGCGCGCCGCGGCGCTGCGTGCGCTCACGCCCTGACGGAGACCATGTCATGACGCCGCACCTCTCGACCCCTCGCTCAGTCGCTGACTCAGCCGCGCCAACACGCTCAACGGCACCGCACATGCTGCTTCGCACATTCTCCCGCCTGATCGTCCTCGCCGCATCCGCGTCAGTGCTGTCCGCCTGCTCAGGTGCCGACGCGACGCCCGACACGACGTCTATCGCTCCCATCCCGATTACGCTCGGCGACGTGACGCGAGAATCCGTCTCGCGACCGATCACGGCGACCGGTGCCTTCGGTCCCAAGGACGAGGTGCTGCTCTCGTTCAAGATCGGCGGCATTGTCGCCCGGGTAACCGTGGACGAAGGTGCTGCCGTCTCGCGTGGCGCACAGCTCGCCGTACTCGACCTGCGCGAGATCGATGCACAGCTTACCAAGGCCAACATCGCGGTGGACAAAGCCACGCGCGATGTCACGCGACTGCGCGCCTTGCAACGGGATAGCGTGGCCACACTCGCCCAGTTGCAGGACGCGGAATCGGCGCTGGCCGCCGCCGCGGCAGACCTGCAAACGGCACGGGTCAATCGCGAGTACGCCGTGATCACCGCGCCGTCAAGCGGACGCATTCTTCGCCGCCGAGTGCAGCCGGGCGCGCTCGTGTCACCCGGGCAGGATGTACTCACACTCGGCAGTGATGCGCGTGGACGCGTGGTCCGAGTGGGAATTCCCGATCGTGATGCTGTGCGCGTGCAGGACGGCCAGCGCGCCGAAGTAGAGTTCGATGCGATGCCCGGTCGCACGTTTGAGGGACGCGTGTCGCAACGCGGCGCCGCGACCGATGCCCGCACGGGAATGGTGCTGGTGGAGATCAGTGTGACAGGCGCCGACATGATGCCCGCGGGTACAGTCGCGCGCGTGTCGATCACGGTGCCCTCGACAACTGAAGTCACGCTCGTCCCGGTGGAAGCCATCATCGAAGCCGACGGTAACTCTGCGACGGTGTACAGCATGCGCGATGGTCGCGCGGTGCGTCATGAAGTGCGCGTGCTCTATATCTCGGGCGCGCGCGTCGCGGTGGAAGGACTCGATGGCGTAACGCAGGTGGTGAGCAGCGGCGCGCCGTACCTCTCTGACAACTCGCCCGTGCGCGAGGTGGAGGGCGCGCGATGAGAATCGTCGAGTTCGCGGTCAAGCGCTGGCAGTTCACGGTGCTGCTCTTCATGATGCTGGTCGCGATCGGCATTACGAGCTGGCGGAACATTCCGCGCGCTGAAGATCCCTCGTTTCCAGTGCCGATCTTCACGGTAGTGGCCGTGTATCCTGGCGCTGATGCGGGTGACATGGAGCAGCAGGTCACCGAGCCGATCGAACGCAGGCTGTACGCACTGGAGAATGTCAAAGAGCTGTATTCGCGAAGTGGCGACGGACTGGCTGTGATCACGGTGGAGTTCGAGGTCAGTGTTGACGCGGACCGCAAGGAAGACGAGGTCCGGCGCGAAGTGAACGGACTGCGCGCTGAACTGCCGGCTGCGCTGCAGCGCCTGGACATCATGCGAAACGAGAACAACACGGTGGCGATTGTGCAGATCGCACTTGTGAGCGAAACCACGCCGTATCACGAGCTCGATGTGATCGCCGAGCGTATCGAGGAGCGAATCGAGCGCGTGCCGGGTGTGCGGCAGGCGGATCGCTGGGGCGCGCCGCGACGTGAAGTGCAGGTGACGCTTGATCTCGGTCGCATGTCCACGCTCGGGATTGCTCCAACGCAGGTGTTGAACGCGCTGGCAAGTGATAATGGCGCGATCCCGGGCGGGAGCGTGGATGTGGGCGCACGGAGATTCAACCTTGCTGCAACGGGCCGCTATCGCTCGCTCGACCAGATGCGCGAGACAGTGATTGCGGGGAACGCCGGCAACATCGTGCGTGTGCGTGACGTAGCCGAAGTGCAGTGGGGCTATGGTGATCCGGTGCACATCACACGCTGGAACGGACG
>JBGTFN010000377.1:0-5585 GCA_041747275.1 Gemmatimonadaceae bacterium
GGCCGCGCCCGAGGTACACACGCGCGCATCGGGCGGTGGTCTCGCGGTGCTGGGGCGCTCGCTGCTGGCGTGGCAGGTAGCGCTCTTTCTGGGACTGCAATCGCTCACTTTCTACGTGCTGATCGCGTGGCTGCCGGACTTGCTGCAGTCACGCGGCGTGAGTGAGGCGGCGGCCGGGGCACTGCTCGCGCTCGCACAGGCCATGGGCATGGTGGGCTCGATGCTGGTGCCGATGTGGGCCGGTGCGTCGCGTGACCAGCGCCCGATCATCTGGGTGCTGGCCGTGCTCGAGGCACTGGGGCTCGCCGGTCTCGCCTTCACCGGCGTCGCCATCGTGTGGCTCTGGGTGTCGATCGTCGGTTTCGTACTGGGAGGCACCTTCGGACTGGCGCTCATCCTGCTGGTGCTGCGATCACACGATGCAGAAACAACCGGCCAACTTTCGGGCATGGCGCAATCGGTCGGCTACCTGATTGCGGCGACCGGCCCACCGATCTTTGGGTGGCTGCATGACATCACGAACGGATGGCACGTACCGCTCGGCTTCCTGCTGGTGGTGCTCCTGGCGAAGCTGGTAGCGGGGTTGCCGACCGGGCGGCCTGGTGTAGTGCGCGCGTCGTGATGCGGGAGGCATCGTAGCCGCGAGGTACGCAGCCTCGACCCTTGGGAGCGTCGCGAGTCGATGCACAGTATCTCGATCTGCTCGGCGTTTCGATGTTGTCGGGACGCTGGTTCAACTCCAGTGAATCCAATCACGACGCACGAGTCGCCGTCGTGAACAAGGCATTCGTCGACCGCATCATGGGTGGCGAGAACCCGATCGGCCGACGGATCCGCCTTGTGAGTGCTTCAAATCCCGAAGCGCAGCCGTGGCACGAGATCATCGGTGTCGTGCCCAATCTGGGGATCCGGTCGGGATGGGGATCTGCGGGAATGTATCGTCCGCTCGTCCGTGATTCGATGTATCCGCTCAATGCCGCCATACACGTACAGGGCGACCCGAAGGTATTCGCACCGCGCGTGCGCGCCATCGCAACCGACATCGATGTGACGCTGCGCCTGGCGGACCTGATGCCCTTGAGAGACGTAGACAAAGGGGAGCGCGACTTTCAGGTGTTCTGGCTCAGAATGACGACCTTCGTGAGCGCGATGATGCTCGTGTTCTCGCTCGTGTCGATCTACGCCGTGATGTCGTTTGCGGTCTCACGCAGGACGCGGGAGATCGGCGTGCGTGTCGCGCTGGGCGCGAGTCCGTGGCGCATCGTCAGAGCCGTGTTCAAGCAGCCGCTGCGTCAGCTCGGCATGGGACTGCTGGCCGGCACCGTCCTGGTGTGGGTATTGCTCGGCGGCACGGACAACGGGGTGCTGGTGGGAACAGCTGTCGCAATTATCTGCTGACCAAGTATCAGGGCGCCCATGCTGGCGAAGGCGGAAAGGAGACGGTTGAGACCTATCAGCAGGTCGCCAGTCAGGTGAAGACCAGCGATCAAGTGCGCAGCAAGAAGTTCCAGACGCTGCTGAAATCCACCGGTCGCTCGCAGGAAATCACGATGGAATCACTCATGGAGAACTGGGGCGGCAGCATCGTCACGATCCGAAACCGGTGGAACGTCTTCCTCGGCGTACCGCTCGCCACCGTCATCAGCGAAGTGAAGAATCACAGCCCCGCCATTCGGGTCTTCCACTGTGTGTTCTGTCGCAGCTACATGCTCGGCGAAGACAAGCTCGAGGTGCAGGGAGTCAGCTACCGGCCCTAGCGTCTGGGCATAGTCCGCATCATGCCACTTTGCCGTCGACGCATCTGTAGCGCATGGCTAGTCGGGGCGAGTTTCTCGGGCGTCGGCTGCAAGATTTCTTTCAGGACATGGAGGCGCGACATGGCATCGCGACGAGTGACTTCGACCCCGAGCGCCAAGCCTGAACGCGGCCGCTATGGCGGCACGTTCACCGTCTCGATGTTTCGATGGAGCGAGGGGAAGGGAAGCTGGTTCTTTGTTGAGGTCCCTAATTGCTACGCTCCCGCCGTCACCCACGGCTGGGGGCGTGCGCCCGTCACCGCCACCGTAAACGGCACCACGTGGGAAACGAGCGTCTGGCGCGGAAAGGACGGTCGCCGCCTGCTTGCTGTGCCAGCGAAAGTGCGAGGCACGAAAGGTGACGGCGAGCGCGTGCGGGTGACCCTTCAGTTCACGGCGCTCTGAGCATGGCGGGGCTTCCCTCGGTGCGCCGCGACCGCGCCACCGCGTTCGGTTGCTTCGTGTGTTGCGGGCGCACCGTGGTGCCCCCTGCGATCAGCGAGCCGATGCGAAGCGCATTGGCCGCGATCGTGAGGCTCGGATTGAGTGCGCCCGATCGCTGCAGGGCGCTGCCGTCTGCGACATACAGGTTGTCGAGACCACGAAAGCGTCCGTCACCATCGAGCGGCGAGGTGCGGGGGTCGCGTCCCATGCGCACCGTGCCGAGCGCATGGCTGATCCCTTCAATGCGATACAGGTACGTGATGCGTGTTCCGGCCTTCGCGAGAATGCGTCAGTTCCTCGACGCGATCTCAAAACCTTGTGGACAGTCCGTTGTGATGGTATGTTATATGGTATGGCTATCATGACGCACCGAACCACGTTTGCGCTCGATAGGGCCACGTCAGAACGCATCCGCTCGCTTGCCGCACGCTGGGGAGTCTCGCAGGCCGAGGTAATTCGCCGCGTGATCGCCGATGCCGCCGAACCGGAGGCACCCGATCCCGTCGCTGCGCTCGACGCGTTGCACGCTGCGGGCCAGGGGCTGCTGCGGGAGCAGGCGGCCGAGTACCTGACGGAAGTGCGCCGCGATCGAAAGATCTGGCGCGGCGCATGATCTGCCTCGATACCAACTATCTCATTCTGGGCCTCGTGGCCGACAGTCGCGAAAGCACAGAATTGCGCAGGTGGGCGGCTGAGGGGGAGACTCTCGTCACTCCCATGGTGGCTTGGTATGAGTTCCTCTGCGGCCCTGTCACCGACGTGCAGCGCGACACCATGCGCGCTTTCGTGCAGATGCTGCTTCCCTTCGACGAGGCGCAGGCAAACACGGCAGCGGAACTGTACAATGCGTGCGGACGTCGCCGCTCGCTGCGTGTCGATGCCATGATCGCCGCGGCGGCGATCGCCGCCGATGCCAGTCTGGCTACGAACAACCGGGAAGACTTCGAAGCGTTCATGGCAGGTGGTCTGCGGCTGCTCTGAGCAGCGGCACTGCGCGGGCGTCTGCAAATCGGAGTGCGACACGTGCCCCTACGCCGGAAGCTTCACGACTGGGGCGCGCATCGTCGGCTTCCCCGACACCTTTACCGCCGTCGGTCAGTGCACCTCAGGCCTTGATTGCATGCTCCCGGGGCGCGCCAACGTGGTGGCCTCGATTCGCGGCGCACTGCAGTAGACGCGTTCAAGGTCTCTGTACGTGAGCTGCGCAATAGCGGTGGCCGGGTACTGCAGCGCGTTGCCGACGGCGAAACGCTTACCGTGACAATGGACGGCCAGCCGATTGCCGAACTGCGTCCGGTCGCTGGACGCGCCGTTCCGGCAGCCACGCTGCTCAAGCGGTGGTCTCGGCTACCGCCAGTGGATGCGCGGCAGCTACGCGCCGATCTCGATCGGGTCATGGAATCGTCGCTGTGATCGATCGCGCGCACCATGCACGTGGAATCCTCGACACAGGCACCGTCATCCTGCTCAGCCGACTGGATGACCCAACCGTGCTTCCGGACGAACCGTTGATCACGGCGATCACGTTGGCGGAACTGACCGTCGGCCCGTTGGTGGCGACGTCAGATCAGGAGCGTGCCGCCAGACAAGCACATCTCCAGCAGGCCGAATCAGACTTTGATGCCTTGCCGTTCGACGCTGCCGCCGCGCGCAGCTTGGGGCGTGTTGCAGCATCACTCCGGCAATCCGGTCGCAAGACAGCCGCCCGTTCCTACGACGCAATGATCGCTGCCACCGCGCTCGCGCATGGCTTGCCGGTGTACACGTGCAACCCCGACGATTTTGGCGGCATTGACGGGCTCGACGTGATCGCGGTGCCTTTGCCCGCACGGTGAGCTCTGACAGACAATGCGCGTGCCGCCACCGTGGCGTCGGTCATACCGCTCGTCGCCCAGCCTCGTCAGCGTCTATCGAAAAACTTCGACGCCATACCAAAGGTGAGCACGGCTATCTACGCCACGCCACGGGAAGGATCTCCGGCGCGCGCATTGCCACGCCATCGAGCCAGCGAACATCGCGCGGAACAAACGAGATCGACGCACTCACCTCGACCACAGCCTGCACCGCTTCGGCCAGCAGCATGCGCACCAGCACCGCACCGGCGCAGCCGTGTGCACCGCTGCCAAATGCAAGATTCGCCGTTGGCGTCCGGCGAAGGTCGAGCCGGCGCGGATGGTCAAAGCGCTCCGGATCGCGATTCGCGGCGCCCGTCATGAGTACGACCCGACTGCCGGCCGGCAGCGCGACGCCACCGATGTGGGTGTGATCCCGCACCTCGCGGAACAAAGCGCGCGACGGCGACGCCAGCCGGAGCAACTCCGACTCGGCGGACGCGGGCAACACTGCACCACCGTTCGTGCGCAACCATTCAAGTTCGGCGGGATGCTCGAGCAATACCAGCAAGCTGCCGGTGACGAGTGCCGGCACGGTCTGCGACAGTGCGACGAATGTCTGCACGGCGGCAACGCCACTCGACGCACCGCTCAGCCGACGCGCGAGCTGTACGGTGCTGTCCTGCGCAATCGCAGAAGCGGCACCATTCATGGAATGCGCGGCGTCCAGAAATACAATGCGAGCCATCGGCACGAGCTCGTCCACCTCTTCACGCGAGAGCTGCAACACGAGCGAGCACACCCGCCGAGCCCAAGGGCCTGCAAAATCATGCATCAGCTCCACAGTCCCGCTCGCCGAAAGCGCGTGCAACAGCTCGCTCGCCGCCGTACGAACCGCGGCGCGCCATTGCTCGGCGAATCCGGATGACAACTCGTGTTTCACCGCGTGCCGCACCGCGCGGTGCGGTTGAGCCGGTGCCCCAACAACGCCAAGGCAAGGGTCGTGCAGACCCTGCTGCACATCGTCAAACCGGCTGATCATCCACGCATCGTGCACCGCGTTGAATCGCGGCGCGCACGGCGCCGACTCCTGTGCCAGTGCAGATGACGTGCTGACGACGTTGTCGGCTGCGGCTACGGCCGGCGAACACTGATGGCGGTCAGCTGACATCGGCACAAGAATGGGATGCGCGATCGGCGAAGGGAAGTCGGCGGCGCACAGCTGGAAACGATCGCGGCGTTGACGGCGCGACTCCCGCGCGCGATCATCCACGCAGTGCGCCACTCGGGGCGCCTCCTGTCCGCGGCAAGGGAGCGAGCTCCCACCCAGTGTTCGTGCAGTCCTTACGAGCCCTTCTTCCCGGCCATTCGTAAGCGGACGCTGGCCCTCGCGGAAGGAAGGTACGTATGACCAGACAGCTCTCGCCAAAGAGCTCCGTGGCGCTGCTCAAGCAGGACGCCAAGCGCTGGCTGCGCTCGCTGCAGCAGCACGACCCGTCGGCCGTCGCGCGAT
>JBGTFN010000378.1:0-7905 GCA_041747275.1 Gemmatimonadaceae bacterium
ACATCATCGTCCGTCCGAGCTTTCGGGTGGCGAGCAGCAGCGGGCGGCCGTCGCGAGAGCGCTGGCCGCGGAGCCGGCGGTCTTGCTGGCCGACGAGCCGAGTGGCAATCTGGATCAGGGCAACGCCGAGCGGCTCCACGAGCTGTTCGCAACGCTGGCCTCGGAAATGGGTCTCGGGCTCGTCGTCGTCACGCACAACATGTCGCTGGCCGCGCGGGCGAACAGAATCATGTCCCTCGAAGAGGGACGGCTGGTGAGCAGTCCTTCTACGGAGCATGTCGTCTGATGTTGTGCGATCACTGCAAGGAACGCGACGCGGTTGTGCATTTGACGCGCATCGTCGATAACGCGGTCACGCAGTTGCACCTGTGTGAGAAATGTGCTGCCGAGAAGGGTGTCGAAACCACCATCGCGCTGCCGCAGCATCCCCTGGGCGAGATTTTGCAGGCGGTACAGCAGCAGGCGACGCCGACGAGCAGCGCCGATGCAGCCGCGTGCTCATTCTGCGGCGCCAACGCGCGCGACTTTCGCGCCACCGGTCGCCTTGGTTGCGCGCATTGCTACGACGCGATGGAAACGAGCCTGCGCGAGTTGCTGCGCCGACTGCATGGCAGCAGCAAGCATGTGGGGCGTCGCTACGAACCACCGCGTCCTGAGTCGCTCGCGGAACTCGATGCGCGCAGCGAACTGCGCGACAAGCTGCAGCGCGCGGTCGACGCGGAACAGTTCGAGCTCGCCGCGCAACTGCGAGACAAACTGCGGGTGATGGAATGACGCGCCAGGGACCGCTGGACCTGTCGCTTCTGCCTGACGGCGGCGTGCGTTGGCTGGATGCATCGGGCCCGAACGCCGATATTGTGATCTCGACGCGGCTTCGTCTCGCGCGCAACCTGGTGGGCTACGCGTTCACCGGACGCGCACGTGACGGCGAGCGGCTGCGCATGCTGGCGCAAGTGAAGGAAGCGCTGGCCCATGTGCCGATTCTCGATGGCAGTGTGCTGCTCCGGCTCGACGAGTCGGCGCAGCTCGATCGGCAGTTGCTTCACGAGCGCCACCTCGTCTCCAAGGAGTTGGCCGGTCTCGATCCACAGCATCCGCTTCGCACGGGAGCGGCTGTGTTTCTGGGTGAGCAGGTCGGCGTGCTGGTGAATGAGGAGGACCATCTGCGTCTGCAGGCAATGCGCAGCGGGTTCGATGTGCCGGCGGCGTTTGCGATGGCGTCGCGGATGGACCGTGAGCTCGGGGAGCGCGTGCCGTTTGCGTTTCACAAGGAGTTCGGCTTCCTCACCGCGTGTCCCACAAACGTGGGCACCGGATTGCGTGCATCTGTCTTGATCCACCTGCCGGGACTGGTTCTCACCAAGGAAATCGGCAAGGTGCTGGCCGGCTTGCAGCAGATGGGGCTCACATATCGCGGGCTGTATGGTGAGGGGAGCGAGGTGGTGGGCAACTTTTTTCAGCTGTCCAACCAGACCACGCTCGGCCGTTCAGAGGAGGAACTGCAGGACCTTCTGGTGCGTGTGGTCCGGCATGTGATCGAGCGCGAGGAAGAGGCTCGACGGGTGTTGGTGCGTGATGCCGGGTATATTATCGAGGACAAGTTATGGCGGGCGTATGGCACGTTGCGCTTTGCGCGCAGCCTGTCATTTGAAGAAGCCATGAACTTCCTCAGTGGAGTACGCCTTGGGGTGGGTCTGAAACTCATCCCTGGGCTCAGTGTATATACGCTCAACAAGCTCCTGATCTTTGCGCAGTCGGCGCATCTTGCTCATCTCGAAGGGCGCGCGCTGACAGATAGCGAGAGCAACCTGGCCCGTGCACGGTATGTGCGGCAGGTGCTCGCGACGGAGGGGAGTGGCGTCGAGTGACCGCTCCAGCCCTGGGCTGAGGAAACGATGAACGGCTACAACTTCACTGAGCGCGTACGAAAGGTGCTCGCGATGGCTCGCGAAGAGGCGGCTCGCCTCCATCACGAGTACGTCGGCACGGAGCACATCCTGCTCGGCCTCATTCGCGAAGGCGAGGGAGTCGCGGCGGCAGTGCTGCAGAACCTCAACGTCGATCTCGACGAGGTGCAGCAGCGCATCGAAGACACGGTGAAAAAGGGGAAGGCGGCTACGGCCACCGGCCCGGATTTGCCGTATACGTCCCGCGCCAAGAAGGTGCTCGAGTTGGCCATGGCCGAAGCGCGCGACCTCAATCACTCGTATGTGGGCACTGAGCATTTGCTGCTTGGCCTGCTGCGCGAGGAGAAGGGCATTGCGGCGCAGGTCCTGACCGACGCGGGCGTCAATCTCGACGCGGCGCGCACGGAAACGTTGCGGCTGCTCGGCACCGAAATGCCGCAGGGCGGATCGAGCGGTTCTGCCTCCTCTGAAAAGGCGGGCTCTTCGCCGCCCTCGTCCGCGCCGGCCAAGGGCGACAAGAAGTCGAAGACGCCCGCACTCGATCACTTCTGCCGCGATCTCACGGCCCTCGCGGCCGAGGGGCAGCTCGATCCCACCATCGGACGCGCGAAGGAGATCGAGCGCGTGGTGGAAGTGCTGTCACGTCGCAAGAAGAACAATCCCGTGCTGATCGGCGAACCCGGTGTGGGCAAGACGGCCATTGTCGAGGGACTCGCGCAGATCATTGCAACGGGCGATTGCCCGGAGCCGCTGCGCGACCATCGTGTGCTGTCGCTCGACATGGCCGCGGTCATCGCAGGCACCAAGTATCGTGGTCAGTTCGAGGAGCGCCTCAAGGCGGTCATGAACGAGATTGCCCAGAACAAGCAAATCATCCTGTTCATCGATGAGTTGCATACGCTCGTCGGCGCTGGTGCGGCTGAAGGCGCCATCGATGCGAGCAACATGCTCAAGCCTGCGCTTGCGCGTGGTGAGCTGCAGTGCGTCGGCGCGTCCACGCTCAACGAGTACCGCAAGTACATCGAGAAGGACGGTGCGCTCGAGCGTCGCTTCCAGACGGTCGTGGTCGAGCCGCCTTCGATCGATGAGACGGTGCAGATCCTGCAGGGACTGCGCAAGAAGTACGAAGACCATCATCGCGTCACGATACCCGATGCGACGCTGACTGCCGCGGCAAAGTTGTCGGAGCGCTACATCACCGATCGCTTCCTGCCGGACAAGGCCATCGACGTCATCGACGAAGCGGGAGCGCGCGCGCGTCTTGCCGCACAGGCGCCGCCGCCGGAAGTGTCTGCGCTCAAGGAGCGTCTCGAAGGCATCAATACCGAGAAGGATACGGCGGTGCGCGACCAGAACTTCGAGCGCGCGGCGTCGCTGCGTGACACGGAACGCGAGCTGCAGGGCGAGATCCGTCAGAAGCAGGAGGAATGGGAGCTGCGTCGCCAGTCGCATCGGCCGGAGCTCGGCGAAGAGGAGATCGCGTTCATCGTCAGTCGCTGGACCGGCATTCCCGTCACGCGTCTGCAGGAAGCGGAAACGTCGCGCCTGCTGCGCATGGAAGAGGAGTTGCACGGCACGGTGGTGGGCCAGGATGAGGCGATCAAGGCGCTCGCCAGATCCATCCGTCGCAGCCGCGCGGGACTCAAGGATCCGCGACGTCCGATCGGCTCGTTCATCTTCTCCGGACCGACTGGGGTCGGAAAGACGGAGTTGGCGCGCGCGCTGGCCCGGTTTCTTTTCGCCGATCCCACGGCACTCATTCGCGTGGATATGAGCGAGTACATGGAGAAGTTCTCCGTGTCGCGTCTCATCGGCGCACCGCCGGGTTACGTGGGTTACGAAGATTCCGGCACGCTCACGAAGGCGATTCGTCGCAAGCCGTACAGCGTGGTGCTGCTCGACGAAATCGAGAAGGCGCATCCGGATGTGTTCAACATCCTGCTGCAGGTGCTCGATGAGGGTCACCTCACGGACAACTACGGCCGCGTCATCGATTTCAAGAACACCGTGGTGATCATGACGTCCAACGTGGGCGCCAAGGATATCACACGGAATCGATCGTTGGGCTTCGGCGCGGCCGACGCGCAGGCCGACTTCGAACGCATTTCCGAAAAGGTCAAGGAAGAGATGGCCCGGGTGTTCAATCCGGAGTTCCTCAATCGTCTCGACGATGTGATTGTGTTTCATCCGCTGGTCAAGGAGCACATCTCCAAGATCGTGGCGATCCTGTTCCGCGAGGTACAGAAGCGCCTCGATGAGGAGGAGATCAAGATCTCGCTGACCGACGCGGCGACGGCGTTCCTGGTAGATCACGGAACCGACGAGCACTTCGGCGCTCGACCTCTCAAGCGCGCCATTCAGCGGTACATCGAGGATCCGCTCTCGGAGAAAATCCTGATGCGTGAGTTCTCGAAGGGAGACGAGATCGAGGTCGATGTCGGGCCGGACAAGGAGAAGCTGGAGTTTCGTGTCCTGACGCCTACGCCCCAGAGCTGACGTTCCGTACCACCACGATGCCGACCGGATCCTGCCAGCGGGTCCGGTCGGCATTGTGTTTCGCTATATTGTCAGGCTGAATGAGTTCGGGGCTGTCCTGTAGGCACCATTCGAGGTTTCCGGGTGTCCAAACGGGGTAGACCCTTTTCCCTTTTCCTGTGCTCCTCTTGCTCTCAGCGTTGTGGCGCCCGGCTTGCCGGAGCGTTTCGTGTGCAATCTCTGTCGCCATGGTCGTCGCGAGCGTCGCGCTGCTGCCGAATCAGGCCGCTGCGCAGGACCCGGATCAGGCATTGGCAGGACGGTGCGCGATGCCCGACTCAATCGCCGTTCGTGGTGCCGATCGCGTCGGTCAAGCGCAGGTGCTCACCGCGAGCGGCCTGCGCCAGGGCGAAGCGCTCAACTTTCAGGTGATTCAGCGCGCGATCAAGGCCGTGTTCGAGCTGGGACAGTTCCATGATGTTTCGGTCACCTGTGATGTGTCGGCCGTGGCGGGACGCACGCTGACTGTACTCAACGTGGTTGAACGGGCCGTGCTGGGTGACGTGTCGGTGACGGGCGTGAGCGCCGTCTCCGAACGCAACGTGCGCGACCGCGTTTCGCTGCTCATCGGACGCCCCGTCAATCCAGCCGACATCGCCAGGTCGCGTGCGCGCATCGACTCCGTGTACCAGTCGGCCGGCTATTATCTCGCGACCGTGACGCCCGACAGCAGCATCCTTCCCGATGGTCGCATGGGCATCACTTTTCGCATCAACGAGGGTCGGCGTCTCGCGATCTCGGGCATCGAGTTCCTCGGACTCGACTCGATTGCGCCCAAGACGGTCGCCGGCGCGATGCAGACCAAACCAGAGGGCTTCTGGTTCTTTCGCAAGGGAGAGTTCGACGACGAGAAATACGCCGGCGATCTTGGCGAACGCATTCCGCAGCTCTACGCACGACTCGGTCACATCGACGCGCGCGTGCTCGAGGATACGCTCATCGTCGATCAGGATCTCGGCAAGGGCAAGCTGCGCATCACCATCGAGGAAGGCCCCAAGTATCGCATTGGCAGCTTCGGTATCACCGGCAACCGTGCGGTGGACACAGAGCTTCTCGACGGCCTCTATCGCGCGAGCAGCAGCGGTCCGTCTTTCCGCGAACGTTTGTTCTCGCTGATTCGACGCGAGCCGAAGGCCGACGAAGGCGTCTTCGATGCAGCGGCGTTCCAGAAAGCCACGCAGGAAGCGCAGAGTGTGTACGCCGATCGCGGTTACATCTACGCACAGGTTTTTCCTGTTGTCGAGCGCACCGTTGTCGGGCCGGATTCACAGCCCACCGTGGCGCTGCGTTGGGAAGTCGACGAGAAGCAACCCGCGATCGTCAATCGCATCGAGATCGTCGGCAATGATTACACGTCTGAGGACTGCATCCGCCGGGCGATCATGCTCGTGCCGGGCGGTGTCTTCAATCAGACGGCGCTGATCAACAGCTATCAGCAGATCCAGAACCTGGGCTTCTTCGAGTCGCCCATGCCGACGCCCGATACCAAGACGATCAACGACGCGGGCGACGTCGACCTCATTTTCACGGTGAAGGAGAAGCGCACGGGTAGCGTGAACTTCGGCGCATCGATGGGGCAGGGCGGTGTCGGATTCGGCGGTTTCATCGGCGTCGAGCAGCCCAACCTGTTCGGTGAGTGCAAGCGCGGCTCGCTCAACTGGCAATACGGACGTTTCTTCAACGACTTTACGCTCACATACCAGGATCCCGCGCTGCGTCGCACGCGCACCTCGGGCACGATCAGCGCGTATCGCACGCAATCACGTTTCACAGTCGGTGATCTTGGGCAGAACATCCGTACCGGTGCGAACGTGCGTCTCGGTTTCCCGGTGCCGTGGTCGTACAACTCGGCGCTCTCGATTACGTACGGCGCGGAATCCGCGACCTTCACGCAGGGCCTGATCCTCGATTCCTGCACGCGCAATTGCTTCCGATCGAGCATCGGACTGGATTACACGTTCGACAATCGCCTCGGCATGCCGTTCCCGTTCACGGGATCGCTGCGGTCGCTCACCGCCGACTTCAGTGGCGGTCCGCTTGGCGGCACAGTCAACTTCCAGCGCTATACGGGCGAGATGCGTTCCTTCACGCAGCTCGCGCAGATTGGTGGCAACAATGCGGGATCACAGCCGCTGCCGATCATCATCGGCTTGTCGGCGAAGGCGGGCGCGCTGTTCGGCAACTCCGGTCCGTTCTTCTTCCAGCAGCAGTTCGCCGTTGGTGGTGTGCAGTTCGGCGAGTCGCTGCGCGGGTATCCGGAGTTCTCCATCACGCCGCAGGGCTTCAACCCCTCCACGGACCAGTTCCGTTCCGAGCGGGAGTCGTTCGGCAACGCCTTCATGAAGGTCTCCGGTGAGATCGGATTGCGCGTCAGCCAGATGCTGTACATCAACACGTTCTTCGATGCCGGCAACAACTGGGGGTCGGCGCAGCAGTTCAACCCGACTCGGCTGTTCCGTTCTGCTGGGCTCGGTGTATCAACGGTGACACCCCTCGGGCCCCTCGGGCTCGATCTAGCGTACGGCTTCGATCGCACCGCGATCGATCCTACTACCCGCCGCGTGCGACCGGACCCGCGGTGGCAGTTCCATTTCCGGCTCGGACAGCTTTTCTAGGCAGGCAATCAAATGCGTTCATTTTTCTTTGCAGGTGCACTCGCGGTGGTGAGCTTCGTCCCTTCTGCGGCGCAGGCCCAGGCGGGCGGTCAGAAGTTTGCGTTCGTGAATACGCAGATGATCCTGCAGTCGGCACCCGGTGCGACAGAGGCTCAGGCGGCGTTCAATCGCGATGTCGAAACGTTCAACCGTCAGGTCCAGCAGTTGAGCGACTCGCTCAGCAAGCTGGAGGAGACGTTCAACAAAGAGGCGTCGGCGCTGAGCCCGACCGCGCTCCAGCAGCGTCAGCGCTCGCTGATCGCCAAGAAGGATACGTTCGAGGTTCGTGTCGGTACGCTTCGTGAGCAGGCGCAGGCGCGTCAGGAAGAGCTTATGGCGCCCATCATGGATAACGTGCGCAAGGCGCTCGACGATCTGCGTGTCGAGGGCGGTTATGCATTCATCTTCGACGTGGCGAATTCGTCCTTCATCGTCGCGGCGGACAAGAATCTCGACATCACAGAACGGGTGGTCGCCAAGCTGCGCACCATGCCCAAGGCTGCTGCGACCGCTCCAGCGGGTCCAACAACCCGTCCTGCCGGCGTTCAGGCTCGTCCTCCCCGGACGCCGCCGACGCGGTGATTCCGCCAGCCTTCGTGGCTGAAGCGATCGGCGGTGACGGGCAAACGCCCGTCACCGCCGCGGCAATCGCGGACTTGGTGCGCGGCGAGCTCATCGGCGACGGTAGTGTCGTCGTGCGCGGTGTCGCAGCGCTCGACCGCGCTGAGGGAGAGCAGCTCAGCCTGCTCTCGCATGCGCGCTACTCGGCCTGGTTTCGCGATACGCGCGCTGGCGTGGTCATTATGGGA
>JBGTFN010000379.1:0-11549 GCA_041747275.1 Gemmatimonadaceae bacterium
GGAATCGCGGTCGCGAACAGTCGCACCGAATCGCCAAACGTGCGAGTGACCATGAACGTGATCGACGCGAATCTTCGAGTCGTGGACCCGAATCGCGTTTCGAGCAGCGCGTACGCGGTGACGAGTTCGCCCTGATAGTACCGCGGCAACAGCACGAACGACACGACGATGCGTCCCACGACATACCCCATCGCGACCTGCAAAAATCCGAGGTTGCCGACGTAGGCGAGGCCCGGAATGGAGATGAACGTCAGCGCGCTCGTTTCCGTCGCCACCACGGAGAAAAGCACCGCCCACCAAGGCACCTGCTCCTTTGCCACGAAATAGTCGCGGGCGGACTTCTGTCCTCTGCCCAGCCAGACGCCGAGCATCGTGGTGCCGATCAGGTACAGCACGACGATGATGCCGTCGAGTGCCGTGAATCCGGTGGCCGTCATGCGGAGGGGGAACGGGGGAGGGAACGGGGTGGCGCGGGCTCGACTGCACAATAGCGACAGGGGCCCGCGATCCATACCGGATCGCGGGCCCCTGATTTCATGTCGCCTTCAGGCCACCGCTGCGTGCGCGAGAGAAGCGCGCTCGATCATGGCAGACGGTACGGGCAGTTCCCTTGCCGGCTTACGCCGAGAACGAACTGCCGCAGCCGCAGCCGCCAGTGGAGTTCGGATTCTTGAACGTGAAGCCCGAGCCCTGCATGGACGTGACGTAGTCGATGATCGTGCCGCCCAGGTACTGCGCGGAGAACGGATCGACGAACACCTTGAAGGTACCGTGGTCGAGCACGAGGTCGTCATCCGCGGCCTTGTCTTCGATCACGAGCCCGTACTTGAAGCCGCTGCAACCGCCCGGCATGACGGAAACGCGCAAGCCGCCGACATCGGCCGTCACACCTTCTGCTTCCATGAACTTCTGAACTTCCGTGACCGCTGCGTCCGTGATGGAAACCAGCGTATCCGGCTGCTGCATCGTGCTCATTGCGCCTTTCTCCGGGACCGGCCGCGGGCCGGTGCGTGGGTTTGTTCACGGGGTCCGCGCACTTCCGCGCGGCGCCCTCGAACAGTCTCTCATCTAAACTAACGATTCCCCACCGTATTACTCAAGATTGCCCCCAACTGTTCGCGCCCGCGCATTTGCTGCCTCGAGTGCGCCGACCACGGCGTCGGCCAACCGGCCACGAACACCGCCTATTCCTTGCCTCTGGCGAGTGGGATTCACACGATTGGTGAGCAGCACCACGAAGAGGTCCTGTGCCGGGTCGATCCAGAACGACGTGCCCGTGAAGCCGGTGTGGCCGAACGCCCGCTCACTCAGTCTTCGGCCCGCGGAATTCGTTCCGGTGGGAGTTTCCCAGCCGAGTGCACGATGTGCGCCTCCCAGCGGCTGCCGACGAGTGAACGCGCGCAGCGTTTCGCCGTCGAAGACCGACAGCCCCTCGCCGCGCACCGCGAGCTTGCGGTCTACCAGCAAGCTGTCCATCCAGCCGCTCAGCAACAGCGCCTGAGCAAGCTGCGCGAGATCCCGTGCGGTGGAGAACAATCCGGCGTGGCCAGCCACGGCGCCAAGCCGAAAGGAGTTCTCGTCATGCACCTCGCCGCGCAGCGTGCGCTGGCGCCACGGGTCCGTCTCGGTGCTGGCGGTGCGCGAATGCCAATGCGCAGAGGGCAGGAAGCGGGTTTCGCGCATGCCCAGCGGGAGGAACACGTTCGCGAGTACGTAGCTGTCGAGCGGAAGGCCCGAGACGCTCGCTACCAACTCACCCAGCAGGATGAAGCCCAGGTCACTATACACGTAGCGCGCACCAGGTGTCGTCTCCGGCGACGTCGCGTACACCTGCGCGATCGCTTCTTCGGCAGACCACGCATCCTTGTAGAGGGGACGCCATGCCGGTAATCCCGACGAGTGCGTGAGCAGATGACGTACTGTGATGGAGTCGACGCCCTGCGCCGTCCAGCGCGGCAGATACAAGCGTGCGGGCGCATCGAGTGCGACGCGACCATCGGCCACGAGTTGCAGCACGGCCGATGTCGTGCCGATCACTTTGGTGAGCGATGCAAGGTCCCACAGCGTGGAATCGGTGACCGGCTGGGTAGGCAGAGGCGGCATGGGATCCAGTTGACCAACGCCGAAGCTGGCGTAGATCGCGCGCGAACTGCCGACGATCGCGTATGCGGCCGGATAGGCGGAATCCGCCAGCCCGCGCGCCAGCACGACGCGCACCGAGTCTGTCACCGCGCGAACGCGCGACTCTGCACGTCGCGCTTCAGCCGCTGCCTCCGCGGCGGCCACCGCCGCGGTGTTGACTGGCGCTCGGCAGGACGCGCCCAACAGGGTCGCCATCAACACACCGGAAATCGCTGCTGTCTGCTGCAAGCGCTTCACGGCCTGGCAGCCGCTCTGCGCGCGAGGCCATCACCGGCGCGGAAAAAACCAGGCAGCGAAACGGGAACACGTCCGCCGATCGCTGCTTGTCCGGTGAGCGCGCGTGCCGCCGCTTCTTCGAGTGCGGCTCCACGTCCGTATGTCACGAGATATGCCGGTACCGACGGGAACTGGCGAATCACGTAGGGATTGCCGCCGGCGACCACAACGAGCTTCTGTGTGTCCGCCAGTGATTCGATCAATGCCGCGACTCGCGGTGCGATGGCAAAGCGTCCCGCACCTTCGAGTGTTCGCGTATAGGTGTACACCACCACGCGTTCCATGCCCAACGCCATCTGCTTCAGCGAATCGAGTTCCGCGGCACCCGTGCGCGGTGTCACCCGTGCGATGCGTGTGCCGGGAACAGCGCGCGTGAAGGTGCTGCTGAACTCGGCCCCGGCGCCCACATCATTGTCGGGAGCGTACATGATGAGCATGGTGCGCACGTTGCGTGGCACGGGCACAAGCTCATGACGGTCGCGCAGCAGCGTGATCGCGCGCGATGCGATGTCGCGCGCGGTGGCTCCGTGTTCAGGCAAACCCACCACTTCACGCAGCGCTTCGATGGACACCATCGGCCGCGCGATGGCGCCGGTTCGCAACTTGAGCTCGAGAATGCGGCGCACGGCATCGTCGACCGTTTCACGCGGAATACTACCCGACTCGACGGCCTTGACGACCGCGTCGATCGCGACTTCCGCGTCGCCTGGCATGAGCAGAATGTCATCGCCCGCACGCACTGCGCGCACTGCGCTTTCGGCTACACCATAACCCTTGGCAATACCGTCCATCGTAAGTGCATCAGTGACAGTGAGCCCACGAAAGCCGAGCGTGTCGCGCAGCAGTCCGGTCATCACGTCGCGGCGGAGCGTGGCGGGCACGGAGTCGCCATATACATTCGGCAGCGCGATGTGCGCCGTCATCACGCTCGCCGCTCCAGCACTGATGCCGGCGCGAAACGGCAGCAACTCCACCTCGTCGAGTCGTGAACGTGCGACGGTGATCACCGGCAGTCCGAGGTGCGAATCCACATCGGTATCGCCGTGGCCGGGAAAATGCTTCAGTGTCGCCGCCGCGCCGCCTTCCTGCACACCGCGCACGAACGCCGCGGTCAGTCGCGAGACGTCTGCGGCCTTCTCTCCAAATGAACGCGTGTTGATGACGGGATTGGATGGATTGTTGTTCACGTCCGCCGTCGGCGCAAAGGCGAGGTGAATGCCAATGGCTCGGGCTTCGCGTCCGGTGATGCGTCCGGCGGCCTCGGCATCGCTTTCGCGTCCGCCGGCGCCGATCGCCATGTTGCTCGGCAGGACAGTGGCTGATCCCGCATTCATGAGCGAGGGAGCAAACACCCCACCCTCGAGTCGGCCGAGCCCAGGCTCGACGTCCGAGGCGACGAGCAGAGGGATCCGGGAGCGACCTTGCAGGTAATTCACTTTAGCCGCGACCTCGATCGGCGAGCCCAGCGACATCACCACCCCACCAATCCCAAGCTCCGTTACCTGCCGCGTGATCTCCGCAAACCCCGGTTCGTACGCGCCGGTATAGTCGCCGAGCACCCACACCATCACCATTTGCGAGACGCGGGCGCGAAGCGAGAGCGATGTGAGGGTAGATTCCACCCAGGCGCGGTGCGCAGCGGGCAGCGGCACGGTGGGATTCAATGACATCGGACCGGGTGGCGCCGCGGCGGTTGGTTCGGCAGTGCTGCGTGGAGCGCCGCCGGGCATGCAGGCCATCATTGCAAGCAGCAACACGAGGACGGATCGTCGCTGGCGAATGCCAGGGCCGACGTGAACTGAACTGATTGGCGCAGGGAGGACAGCGTGCGTGTGACGCATTGGCGGGGAGTGGAGAGGACTTCGGACGTAGGTGGGCCATGGTGCAGGCGCTCGAGACTCTGGAATCTTACCCCAGCGTGGCGTGTGATGCTCCTCACGGCCGCCGTCAGCGTGCTCTCCGTCGCGTGTGGACCGGCCGTGCGCACGGATTCCGCGGGCCAGCCGCTTCCTCCCGGCACTCGCGGACCGGAAAAGGTGCGTCCCGGCATCTCCGTGCTCATGTCAGACAGCATCGGCCTGATCAAGGACAAGCGCGTCGCGCTCATCACCAACCAGACCGGTATCGACGAAGCAGGTCGAAGCTCCGTTGACCTGTTGCACAGCGATCCACGCGCTACCAAAGCGAACGTCAAACTCACCGCACTCTTTTCACCCGAGCACGGCATTCGCGGCACAGAAGACCGAACAAATCTCCCCAACGAAATCGATCCGAAGACCGGTCTCGTGATCCACTCGCTGTATCAGCGCTCCACGATGGGACCGCCGGACAGCACGCTGCGCGACGTTGACGTGCTCATTGTAGACCTGCAGGATATCGGCACGCGCACATGGACGTACGTGGGCGTGATGCTCTACGCGATGCAGGTGGCCGACCGGCTCGGGATCACCACGATGGTGCTCGACCGTCCGAACCCGCTGAGCGGATTGCGGGTCGAAGGGGCGGTGCTCGACTCATCCATCGCCGACGCGCGCGAGTCGACGGCGGCCAACCCCAAGAATGGCTTCGCGCTCTGGCCCGTGCCGCTGCGCCACGGCCTCACCATGGGCGAAATGGCGCTCATGTTTCACCGCGAGCTCGGGCTCAAGGGGCGTTTATCCGTAATTCCGGTGGCGGGCTGGGAGCGCGACATGTGGTTCGATGACACAAAGCTTCCCTGGGTAAAGCCCTCACCGAACCTGCCCACGCTCACGAGCGCGCTGGTGTATCCGGCGCTCGTCCCGTTCGAGGCGTCCAACGTTTCAGTCGGTCGCGGCACCAGTGAGCCCTTCGAGCGCGTCGGCGCGCCGTGGTTCAAAGCCGACAGCGTGCGCAGGCTGCTCGAGACGCTCGAACTGCCGGCAGTGCGCTTCCGAAGCGAACGCTTCACCCCGCGGAACCCTGGTGACAACAAGTACAACGGGCAGGCGCTGTCAGGTGTGCGCATCGAGGTGCTCGACCGGGACCTGTTCCAGGTTGCGCGAGTTGGCGCCGCCCTCGTCTGGGCGATCGCCAAGGTGCACGGTGACGCGTTCGAATACACGCCGCGACGATTCGACGAGCGTCTGGGCTCCACCGCCATGCGTCAGGCGCTCATGCGTGGTGACGACCCCGACCGTGTCGTGGACCGATTGCTGCCGGAAATCGTCGCCTACGAGCGCGACGTTCGGCAGTATCGCCTCTACCGATGAAGGGGCCGCGATCGACCCGCTGAGATACCGTTGACCCGACGAGAGCTTTAGCTTTGTCTCGATCGTGTGACGACGCGTCGGCAATCGGCGTGCTGGTCGGCACGGTGCAACGCGTCGTCCACCAGTCGGGCGGCGCACTTTGGTACGATCACAACCGCGCCCGGTCGGCATGAACGCTCTGTGGGATGCAATTCAACGAGGCTACCTCAAGGTCATTGGACCGGTTGGGGACTTCCTCGTGCGCCACAAGATCAAGCCGAACACGATTACTACGATTGGCACGATCTGCACGCTGATCGCCGGTGCGATCTTCGCCAGCGGGCACATCCGTACGGCTGGCTGGTTTCTGGGCCTGACCGCGCTGTTCGACGTGCTCGATGGTACGGTGGCCCGCCGGACAGGGACAAGCTCCGAGTTCGGCGCCTTTTACGACTCCACCCTCGACCGGCTGAGCGACGGCGCCCTGATGGGCGGGTTGGTCGTGTTCTACGCAATCAATCCTGTACACCAGAGCACGCCGCTGCTCGTGATCACGCTGCTGGGACTGATCGCGGCGTTTCTCACCTCGTACGCCCGCGCCCGCGCCGAGGGACTGGGCGTGGACGCAAAGGTGGGCCTGCTGCAGCGTCCGGAGCGCATCACCCTGTTGTCTGCACCGCAGGCGTTTTTTGGACTGGCACTGGATGGCTGGGTGCTGGCCGGCATTGTCACGTTGCTGAGCGTGACCGCATGGGTCACGGTCGTGCAACGCATGACTTTCGTCTATCGCATGACGGACGGACGCACGCCTGCTTCGAATGACCCTCCGGCCAGGGTCGTGGTCGGAGGCAGTGCACCGTCCCCCATTTCCTCCACGATTTCCCCGGCACTGAACCCGGTGCCCGGCGCATCCCTCAAGGGAGAATGACCTGAGTGTCCGATTCCACCAGCGGTAACCCTGTCACCATCGCCCCGGCCTCCGGGAAACTCGTCATCTTCACCCCCGGATTGGGCGCGGTCGCGACCACGTTCATCGCAGGCGTCGAGCGCGTTCGTCGCGGCCTCTCGGCACCGATCGGTTCGCTCACGCAGATGGCCACGATCCGCCTCGGCAAGCGCACGGAGTCGCGCAGCCCGCTGATCCGTGATTTCGTTCCGCTTACCGCGCTGCAGGATATCGAGTTCGCCGCATGGGATCCCATTCCCGACGACGCGTACACCGCCGCCAGAAAGGCCGGTGTACTGCAGCCGTCCGACCTCGAGCCGATCGCTGACTTCCTCAAAGGCATCACACCGATGCCGGCCGTGTTCGAGTCGCGCTACGTGACGCGACTGCACGGCACGAACGTGAAGACGGGGCCGAACAAGCGTGATCTCGCGGAGCAGTTGCGCAAGGACATTCGCGATGTGAAGGCGAAGCACGGTGCGGAGCGCGCCGTGATGGTGTGGTGCGGATCGACGGAGACGTTCATCAAGGCGGGACCGCAGCACCAGACGATCGAAGCGTTCGAGAAGGCGATGGAGGAAAACGACGACTCGATCGCGCCGTCGATGCTGTACGCGTACGCGGCGATCATGGAGAACGTGCCGTACTGCAACGGCGCACCAAATCTGTCGGCTGACTTTCCGGCGCTGCTCGATCTGGCCGTGAAGCGCGGCGTGCCCGTGTCAGGCAAGGACTTCAAGACCGGCCAGACGTGGATGAAGACCGTGCTTGCGCCGGGCATCAAGGCCCGCATGCTGGGCCTCGAGGGATGGTACTCCACCAACATTCTTGGTAACCGCGACGGTGAAGTACTCGACGATCCCGCGTCGTTCAAGACGAAGGAAGAGTCGAAGCTGTCCGTGCTGCACACCATCCTGCAGCCGGAGCTCTATCCCGAGCTGTACGAAGGATTCTCGCACGTTGTGCGCATCAACTACTATCCGCCGCGCGGCGACAACAAGGAAGGCTGGGACAACATCGACATCGTCGGATGGCTTGGCTATCCGATGCAGATCAAGATCAACTTCCTCTGTCGCGATTCCATTCTTGCGGCGCCCATCGTGCTCGACCTCGCGCTGTTCAGTGACTTCGCACATCGCGCGGGCATGAAGGGCATTCAGGAGTGGCTGTCGTTCTACTACAAGAGTCCGCAGACTGCGCCCGGCCTGCAGGCTGAGCATGACCTGTTCATTCAGCAGACCAAACTGAAGAACACGTTGCGGCACCTCATGGGTGAGGATGTCATCACGCATCTCGGACTGGAGTACTACCAGTGAGCATCGCGCCGGCTCGATGGGTTCGCGGGGCGTGGGCCGCTGTGGCGCTGGCGGCGGTTGCCTCCGGATGCGGCGAACCACGCAAGGGCAATGAATTCCGTATGGTGACGGAGTCCTATTCCATTCGTGTGATCGTCGATCCGGCGCCCCCGAAGGCGCTCGAACAGATCAGCTGGACCGTCGTCGTGAACGACCGGGAAACCGGTCGGCCCATCGACGGCGGCGAGGGACGTGTGTTCGCAAGCAGCCGTGATGGCAAGAATATTGGCAACGGCTTTGCGCCCACGGAAGAAGTCGGGACGTATCGAACGCAGCTGTTTTATGTCACGGCCGGCACCTGGGCAATGGGTATTCAATTCCGCCGTGACTCCACCTCCGTGCTCGAACGCACGCAGGACTGGACGCAGGAGATCCTCTCCGGCGACGAGCCCGGCGAGTTCACCCTTCCGACTTCGGTACCGGTGGACACCACACTTCCGGACAGCGCGCAACGCGATTCCATCCGTCGCGATTCGCTGCGCCCCGACTCCACGCCTTCCGAGGGCGCGGCGGCGCCGCGCTGACGTATGCGCCTGTTTCACCGTACATCGCTGCACCCTGACCTTGTGCTGCAGGAAGCCGACGCACATTTCGTTGCGCTCGGCCTTGATCGCCTGCACACCGAAGGCCGTGTGCGACACTTTCGTGGTACGCTTGGTACGCTGGCCATCAGCGTGAAAATGGAAGGCGGCCACTATACATACGTCGAGGCGAACACGGACCAGGTGGGTGAGAGCCGTCTCGACAAGAACGTGAAGAAGTTCTTCGTTCGTCTGCATCGCATCGCCGATCCTCGGCATCTCATCGAGGCGGCGTACTGATGGCGCGCGCCGGGAAGACCCCGGCGCGATCGAAGGCATCCGCTCGCGCAACCGCGCGTCCCAGCGATGCCCTCTCGCGCGAACAGCGCCTCGCGCTGTACCGGTACATGCGACTTACCCGCGTGCTGGAGGAACGTCTCGTCGCGCTCTACCGCCAGACAAAGGTGGTGGGCGGACTGTTTCGCTCACTCGGTCAGGAAGCCGACGCGGTGGGCAGTGCGTTTGCACTCGAACAGCGTGATGTGCTGTCTCCGCTCATTCGCAACCTGGGCGCCATGCTGGTGAAGGGCGCCACGCCGCTCGAAGTGCTGCGGCAATACATGGCCAAGGGCGATTCGCCGACGCGCGGACGTGAACTCAACATCCACTTCGGCGATACGGAAAAGCGCAATTTCATCGGACAGATTTCGCACCTGGGCGACATGGTGCCCGTGATGGCGGGCGTCACGTTGTCGTTCAAGTTGCGCGGTGAGGATCGAGTCGGACTCGTGTATGTTGGCGATGGCGCAACGTCCACGGGTGCATTCCACGAAGGCATCAACTTCGCCGCCGTGCAGCGATGTCCGCTCGTGGTCATCGTCGAGAACAACGGCTACGCCTACTCCACGCCCACGCACAAGCAGACGGCCGCGAAGCAATTCGTGGACAAGGCCATCGGCTACGGCATCACCGGTGTGCAGGCCGACGGCAATGATGTATTGGCTGTTTATGATGTCACGCGCGAAGCGGTCGACCGCGCGCGTCGAGGCGAAGGCGTCACGCTGGTGGAGCTCATGACGTACCGGCGCAAGGGACACGCCGAACACGACAACCAGTCCTATCAGCCGGTGGATGAGATCGAACGTTGGGCAGAAGCAAACGATCCGATCGACCGCTACGTGCGAGTGTTGCGTGAGCAGGACGACGTGACGGACGAGCAGTTCGCGCAGATCGAAGCCGAGATCGTGGCGACGATCGACGAGGCGACCGACACCGCTGAAGCGTCGCCGATGCCCGAGCCGACCGATGCATTAGTGGGTGTGTACGCAGATCCACCGACCGTCGCGCCGCTCTGGTTCCGCGAGTCGGTGCGCAGCGCGGTGGATGCCAACGAACGTGCGCAGGGGTGGGGGACGTATGACGGTTGAGCGCACGTACCTCGAAGCGATTCGTGAGGGAATGGAAGAGGAGATGGCCCGGGACCCGAACGTCTTCCTCATGGGCGAAGACATCGGTGCGTTCGGTGGCGCGTTCAAGGTAACCGACGGTTTGCATGCACGGTTCGGTGACTCGCGCGTGATCGACACGCCGATTTCGGAGGCGGGCATCGTGGGCGCGGCAGCCGGCGCGGCGCACATGGGCATGCGTCCCATTGTGGAGCTGCAGTTCATCGACTTCATCTCGTGCGCGTACGACATCCTTACCAACTATGTCGCCACGGCGCGCTACCGCGCGTTTCTGCCGTGTCCGATGGTCGTGCGCGGGCCGAGCGGTGGTTATGTACGCGGCGGTCCGTTTCACTCGCAGAATCCCGAGGCCGCATTTCTGCACACGCCCGGTCTCAAGATCGTCTATCCGGCCACGGCCGCAGACGCGAAAGGATTGATGAAAGCGGCTGTGCGTGATGAAGACTGTGTGCTGTTTTTCGAGCACAAGTATCTCTATCGCCGCGTGAAGGAAGTCATGCCCGAGGGCGATCACGTGGTGCCCATCGGCAAGGCACGCGTGGCGCGCGAAGGTACCGATGTGTCGATCGTGACATATGCGGCCACGGTGTGGCGCGCGCTCGAAGCGGCGGAGCAGCTCATGGCGGAGGACGGCATATCGGTGGAGGTCATCGACCTGCGCACGCTGCTGCCGATGGATGACGACGCCATCGTCGCGACGGTGCGCAAGACCAATCGGCTGCTCATCGTGCATGAGGACACGCGAACCGGCGGTATCGCGGGCGAGATCACGGCGCGCGTCAGCGAAACGTGCTTCGAGTGGCTCGACGCGCCGATCCTGCGCGTGACGGCCGCCGACGTGCCGCTGCCGTATTCACCGCCGCTCGAAGACTACGTGCTGCCGCAGACGTCCGATATCGTTCGTGCGGTGCGGCGACTGGCCGCGTATTGACCCGGCACGCATACATGACCGAACCCGACCGTAACGCAGAGCAGGGCCGAACCAATACACATCCCGCCGACAAGCCGGGCCGCGGGGTGAACGCACCGCCGTTGGCTGACGAAGACAAGCGCATGGCGCGCATCGGTGTGGGCTGCTTCACTACGTTCATCGGCGCCATCAGCGGTGCCATGATCGGCGTGCTGATCGCCGTGGGCGTCACGTTCGGCACGCGCTGCAAGCCGCTGGAAGGGCTGCCGGCGTGCGACTGGCATATCTTTGCAGGATGGGGCGCGCTCATCGGCGCGATCACACTTCCAACTTTGGCACTCTCGCGGCTCCGCAAGCGCGATCGCGCTGGAATCTGACCGCTGTTCGAGGAGATCTCTGTGGCACGAGTCGACGTCATCATGCCCCAAATGGGCGAATCCATTGCCGAAGGCACCGTCTCCCGCTGGCTGAAGAAGGTGGGCGATACGATCAAGCGCGATGAACCCATTTTCGAGATCTCCACGGACAAGGTCGATGCGGAGATTCCGTCTCCGTCGTCCGGTGTTCTGCTGGAGGTCATCGTCAATGAAGGGCAAACGGTAGAGGTCGGCACGATCGTCGCGCGACTGGAGACCGACGCCGCCGCTGCCGCAGCCGCGCCTGCGCCCTCTCCGTCGGCTCCGTCAGAACCCGCTGCCGCGCCAGCGGCTTCGTCGCCAGCCCC
>JBGTFN010000380.1:0-2031 GCA_041747275.1 Gemmatimonadaceae bacterium
TCGGTCGTGCCCCGGACGCTGCACCCTTCGGCAGCACGTTGCCTGGGACCTCGTCGAGTGCCGAAAGAATCCGCGACGACGCGGCAAGCAACCCCCGCGCTTCTGCAACACGCGCGGCGAAGCTGGGCGACGACGCGACCACCGCCTCGAGTTCAACCGCTCGCGCCGAGTCGAGCTCGCCGTCGAGCCACTCGTGAATCAGTCCATCGTCGATGTCGTCTGCGCGATCACGCATGCGTGCATCGTCAGTGCGGTCATCCTGCGACATGGTCCCGCCCCTCCGCGCCGTCCTGCAGCGCCTCATAGTGCTCAGCGAGACGCCGACGCGCTCGCGACAATGTCGTACCGACCGAGCTGCGCGCGATTTCGAGCGCGGACGCGATCTCGTCGTAGTCCAATCCTTCCTCACGCATGAGCAGCGCGAGCCGATCCCGCTCTGCCAATGCGTCTATGGCCTGGCGGGCCGTGGCGCGTTCTTCATCGCGCACCATCGACAACACTTCCGGTTCCTGCACGCGATCGCGCTCTTCTGCCGCCAACAGCTCGAGCCTTGCGCGTTGGCGAGTCGCCTTGCGCGCATCATCGCGTACAAGGTTTGTTGCCACCGCGAACAGCCATGAACGCTCACTCGTGATGGTAGGCTGGCGGAGCGCGCGCAGGAACGTCTCCTGCGCGATCTCTTCGGCCCAGTCACGATCACCCAGGCGGCGCGTGAGATAGCGCACGAGCGGTTGATGGTAGAGGCGGAACAGGCGGTCGACGTCGTCCATGTCCTGATGCTACCCGAAATCGACCTGGGCGGTACACAAACGACCGAGTCGGACCATTACCATTGGGCCACCAATCGGCGGATCAAAGCGCTGTCGAGCGTGGACATGCCGTCCGGCGCAACTTCCACCAGCGCGTTCGTGCCGCGTACGCGAACCTGGTCACCCAGCGCCAGCGCCTCACGTATCGATGGCACCGCGCGTGCGAGTTCGGCCCACGCGCTGCTGAACGGACGCACGCGAACGGTCACCGTTGCACGCCACGTCGGTTCGTCGATGAGGCGTTGGTCAGTCCAGGTCGAATCCATGAGCGTGAACAGTCGGCCGTTCACGACACGCGTTGCGCTGCCCGCGGCGCTCGCACGTGGGGAGCCATCTGAGGCGCGCGCCAGAAGCAGTGCGTCAGCAGACGAAAGGTTCATGACTTTGCGCTGCTCGGATGCGCGGCGCGCTTCTTCGAATGCCACCGAAGCTTCTGAAGCGGCCACCTGCGCCGGCGCGGTCGCCACTCCACCTTCGACCTGCACACGTCGGCCAGCCAGGCTCACGGGCGACAGTGTGCCACGAGCAGTTCCACCCGCCACCATCATCGGCTCACGCACGAAATAGGACGTGAGCGGCGTTGGAATCCCGTAGCGTTCGCCCAATCGGCGCAGCTCATCGTCGATCTCTGCTGATGCACCATGTCGCCGACGGTCGGCATCGAGCGCCGCGACGCGCTGCACCGCCCACAGCCTGGGCACAAACGCATTGGCCGAATCATGCGACGCAAACGTGTACGCCGATTGCGCAGTGCGACGCGCACGTCCGCTCGTTCCCGTGACATGCACCCGACCGGTCGTACGCCCGGTGTACCGAGCGAGGAAAACAAGTTCCTGTCCGGCCATCAGGTCTGTGCCGTGCGGCGCATACAGCTCACGCAGCGTGCCGCCTTCCAACCGCACTTCCACGTTTGCAAGCAGCGGTGCTGCCAGACGCTCGGCAAGCAACGACACCGCACGTTCCACCGACTCTTGAGGTCGCACGAAGTGTGCAGCACCGCGTCCGCCGAGCGCGAGTTGCTCGACGAGCGACGCATCCACGTCGGAACCGACGCCGAACGTGAAGACGCGCGTTGCACCGCGCCATGTTGCAGTGCTGTCCAGGATGTCGGCGCTGCGCAGGCCGTTGGTCGGTTGGCCGTCGGTGATCAGCAACGCAAGCGGCAAGCGCCAGTCCGATGCGCGCACGCCGTCGCTGTCACGCGGCGTGCTGCGACTTGCGC
>JBGTFN010000381.1:0-10357 GCA_041747275.1 Gemmatimonadaceae bacterium
CAACCGGCTCGAGCGGCGCCAGTACTGCCTGCTCCCCCTGTACACTGTGCAGGTGACTGGGCGTCGCGCCATCAGCGAACTCGAAGTCCTCGCGGAACATCTGCAGCAGATGCTCCTCGAGACCCATCATCAGCGGATGCACCCAGGTGTCGAAGATGACATTGGCGCCTTCAAATCCCATCTGCGGCGAATAACGAGCCGGCACATCCTGCACGTGAATGGGCGACGAGATCACCGCGCACGGCACACCGAGGCGCTTGGCGATGTGGCGCTCCATCTGTGTCCCGAGCACCAGCTCCGGCGCCGCGTCACCGACCGCCTTCTCTACGTCCAGATAGTCGTCGCTGATCACGGCGTCGACGCCATACTTCGCCGCCACTTCGCGAATGTCCCGCGCAAACTCGCGGCTGTAGGTGCCAAGCCCGACGATCGTGAAGCCCAGTTCTTCCGATGCGATGCGCGCGGCCGCCTTCACGTGTGTGGCATCGCCGAAAATGAAGACGCGCTTTCCCGTGAGATAGGTCGCGTCAACCGAACGCGAATACCACGGCAGCAGCGACTGTGACGAGTCCATCTGCGAAACGCCAAGCTTCTCGCGATCAAGAAACGGCTGCACGTCGATGCCCGCCACTTCGCCGACTTCAACGATGAAATCGCGCGTCGCGCCGATGCCGAGCGGTACCGCCTTGACCGTTGGCATGGCAAAGCTCTTCTGCAGCCAGCGACACGTGGTATCCGCAATCTCGGGATACAGGCACACGTTGAAGTCGGCCTCCGGAATCGTCATGAGCGATTCCGGAGTGGCGCCGAGCGGAGCCACCACGTGCACGTCGACGCCCAGATCGCTGAGCAGGCGCGTGACTTCCTTCACGTCATCGCGATTGCGGAAGCCGAGCAGCGTCGGGCCGAGCAGGTTGGCACGCGGTCGTCGATGCGCCGGTCGTGTTTCGCGCGTGGCGCCCGGTGCCGGGACCTGTGGCAGCAGCAGCGTGCGCACGAGATGATAGAACGTTTCGCTCGCGCCCCAGTTCTCTTTCTTGGAGTAGGCCGGCAGCTCCAGGTTCACGACAGGAATCGGCAGACCCATGCTCTGCGCCAACGATCCCGGCTGATCCTGGATGATCTCGGCCGTGCACGATTCGCCCACGAGCATCGCGCGCGGCTTGAAACGTTCGTACGCTTCGCGCACACTCGTCTTCACCATTTCGGCCGTGTCGCCGCCAAGGTCGCGCGCCTGGAACGTGGTGTACGTGACGGGCGGAAGACGGTCTCGCCGTTCGATCATCGTGAACAGCAGGTCGGCGTACGTGTCACCTTGCGGAGCGTGCAGCACATAGTGCACGCCTTCCATGGACGTCGCGATTCGCATCGCGCCCATGTGCGGCGGTCCTTCGTAGGTCCAGAGCGTCAGTTGCATGAGCGGTTTCTGCTACACCGTGAGTCGCCGCGCGCGATCGAGCGGGCGCGCGAACAGTTCTGCCAAGTCCGCGGCTTGGTCGTAGCCGTGGATCGGAGAAAAAACGAGTTCGATGGACCACTTCGTGCGCATGCCTTCCGCTTCGAGCGGATTGGCCAGACCCAGTCCGCATACCGTGAGATCCGGGTGCGCCGCGCGACAGCGATCGAGTTGTTTGTCCACGTCCTGCCCTTCACTCAGCGTGATGGTGTCGGGCAGCAGCGGCAGCTCGGCTTCGACGAGCAGGCGATCCATATATGGCGTACCTACTTCGACCAACTCCACGCCGCACTCCTGATACAGGAAGCGGGCGAGCGGGATTTCGAGTTGCGAATCAGGAAAGAAGAACACGCGCTTGCCGCTGAGCTGCTCTCGGTAGCGACGCAGCGCGCGTGTCGCACGTTCCGATGGCGCACGGATTGCCTCGGCGAAACGATTCTCGGGAATGTCGAAGGCTTGCGCCGCCGCGCGCAGCCACGCCGTCGTGCCCTTGACGCCGAACGGATACGGCGACGGCAGCAGCGTGGCACCGCGCGCCTGCAGTGCACGCACTGTATCACTGAGAAAAGGCTGCGCGAGCAGCAAACGCGTGTTCGTACCGATCGGCGGCAGGTCGCGCGCCAGACGCGGTGGGAAGAAGTGCACGGGACCGATGCCCATGTCACTGAACAGTCTGTTGAACTGGTCTTCCACGACATCGGCCAGCGTACCCACCACCAGCAGTTCGGGTGTGGTGGTGGTGGTCGCCGGCATGTGCGGGATCATGCTGCGCAGGCAGGTATCTTCGCCTTGCGTGAACGTGGTCTCGATGCCGCTGCCCGAATAGTTGAGCACGCGAACCTGCGGGAAGAAGCGCTCGTTCAAGCGTTCGGCGCCGCGCGCGAGGTCCAGCTTGATGACCTCCGACGGACACGAGCCCACAAGGAACAGTGTGCGAATATCCGGCCGACGTTCGAGCAACTGCGTCACGCAGCGATCCAGTTCATCGTTCGCATCGGCCAGACCGGCGAGATCGCGCTCGCCGAGGATGGCGGTACCAAAGCGCGGCTCGGCGAAGATCATGACGCCGGCTGCAGACTGGATGAGGTGCGCGCACGTGCGCGAACCCACCACCATGAAGAACGCGTCCTGCATCTTGCGGTGCAGCCACACGATACCGGTGAGGCCGCAGAAGACTTCGCGCTGTCCACGCTCCTTGAGCACGGGCAGGTGCGTGGCGTTGGAAGCCATCGGCGCGGGCATATCGCCACAGCCGACGAGCGACTCGACGGGAGCCATCGGCAGTATCGCGGTCATGCGGGCACTCCCTGCGCTGTCGCCGCATCGGCCATGCGCGCGGCGCGCAGCTTGAGCAGAAACTGCGCCGCGTTCACGGAATAGCAGGCGTATGCCGCCAACGCGATCCAGAGATTGGTGTTCGGGCTCCAGCCGGCGAACAGACCATATAGGTAGGCCGTGTGCAGTGCGATGACGACCATGCTCACGACGTCTTCCCAGAAAAACTTCTCATGGAACAGGTACTGACCAAACACGACCTTTTCCCAGATCGCGCCCGTCACCATGATGATGTAGAGGAAGAGCGTCTTGACGATGACGGAGATATTGGCCGCGTCGAGACCGTCGCCGGTGCGCAGGAAGCGCACGACAAGCACCACTGACACGAGCATGGCCAGCAGCTGCAACGGGGCAAGAATCCCCTGCACCAGCGTCCACACCGTGGAGTCACGCCGCAGGCGCTGCTCAGGGGTGTACAGCGGCACGTGCGGCTTGGCCGCACGGCCGTATTTCGTCTCGATCACGTTCATTGCCGCCTGTATCCGGGGGTTCGCTGCCCAGGTGGCCTGATGATACGATACGAGACCCAAGGTTGTCAAGGAAAGTTTACGTCAAGTTTTCTTGACAACTCATCACTTCAACCACATACTAATCCCCGCCAGAACAGTAATATAGAACTGAATTCCCACCGGAGGTCTCTGGGACGATGCAAGGCCAGCCCACGGCGCTTCTGCGCACCATCGAGACCGAACTTGTCCCGAGAATGCTGATGGCTCATCGTGTCGGTCCGGTTCCACCGGGCAGCTCAATCACCGGTCAGCGCGTTATTGGTGACGCCGATCTGACCGCCTTCATCGACGAAGTCATCGGTCACGATGACGCCGCCGCGGCCGAATTTGTCCGCCGGCTGCTCGACGAAGGAGCGCGCGTCGAATCCGTCTATATGGACCTGCTTGCTCCCACCGCCCGCGAACTGGGCATCCGGTGGGAGGACGACGAATGCAACTTCGTCGACGTGACCGTCGCGCTCGGCCGTCTTCAGCGCGTGCTGCGCGACCTGAGCCAGATCTTCCAGTCCGACGCGGGCGGCGCACCTGACAAGGCGGGGCATGTCCTGCTCACCTGCCTTCCCGGCGAGCAGCACACGCTGGGGCTGATTCTGGTCGCCGAGTTTCTCATGCGCGACGGTTTCCGCGTGATGGTCGGTGCGCCCTGGTCGGAGTCGGACCTGCTGGCGCAGGTGCGCAACGAGTGGTTCGATGTCATCGGCTTCTCGGCCGGCTGTGAGAGCCGCCTGAGCTCGCTCAAGCGGGAGATCGTGCGCATCCGCGAGGCGTCGATGAACCCCAGTGTCAAGATTCTGGTTGGTGGACAGGTGTTCTCTCTCGAACACGAACTTGTGAAGCGGGTCGGGGCGGATGGGTGGGCGCGTGACGCACGAGATGCGCCAGATGTGATCCGTGATCTCATGGGTACTGGCGCTGTAGTGTCACCTTCGTTAGACAGCAGTACCTATGACGATCCCGGCCGCCCCAGTGAAGCTGTTCGACGCCAGTGACCCCGCCTTCCAGACGCTCGACGCCCGTGCGGCGGCGAGCCTGCTCGCGATTGCGGGTGATATTGCTGTACTCGTAGACCCCGGCGGAATCGTCCGTGACGTCTCGGTCGGCCCCACCGATGTGGCGGGCGATCTGTCACGGGAATGGGTTGGACGCGCTTGGCAGGACACAGCCACGAGCGACACCAGGCTCAAGATCGATACGCTGCTGCGAGAGGTTGCCACCAAGGGCGTCTCCAAGCGCCGACAGGTCAACCACACCACGTCGAGCGGCGCCGAGCTGCCGATCGCGTACACCGCGGTGCGCGTCGGGGAAGATGGTAGCGTCGTCGCCGTCGGCCGCGATATGCGGCACCTCTCGTCGCTGCAACAGCGCCTGGTCGAAGCGCAGCAGGCGATGGAGCGAGACTATTGGCGTCTTCGGCACGTAGAAACGCGCTACCGCCTGCTCTTCCAACTTGCCAGCGACGGCATTCTGGTCATTGACGCCAGCACCATGAAGGTGCTCGACGCAAACTCCGCCGCCGGCCAGGTATTCGGCGACGTCAGCGACCGGCTCATCGGGCGTACCTTCCCGTTCGGCGTCGACGTCAAGTCGGCGCGCACGCTCGAGGAGCTGGTGACGGCGGCGCGCGGCGCGGGTCGGGCTGGCGATGTCACCATCTCGCTCGTCGACTCGGATCGTGACTGGCACGTGTCGGCCTCCTGCTTCCGGCAGGAATCGGCGACGCTGTTGCTCGTTCGCATGTCTCCGGCCAATGCTGGCGAAGGCGCTCAAGTGGACGATAGCACGCAGGGGCGCATCCGCACGCTGATCGAGCGGTCCCCCGATGCGTTCGTGGTTACCGACCTGGACGGCCACATCATGGAGGCGAATCGCTCGTTCCTGGATGTGGCTGAGCTGGCCTCTCTGGAACAGGCTCGCGGCGCGCTGCTGAGCACGTTCATAGGCCGTCCTGGAGCCGATTTCCCGGTGTTTGTCTCCATGCTGAAGAAGCATGGAGCCGTCCGGTTGGTGGCGACGGCGGCCCGCGGCTCGCATGGCGCACAGACAGAAGTCGAGGTGTCGGCGGTGTGGGTGCCGGACGCCGAGGAGCCCTGCATCGGCTTCACCATGCGCGATATCGGCCGGCGGCTGGCGAGCGGGCCGCAGGGCGCTCGTGATCTCACCCGAGCAGTGGAAGAGCTGACCTCGCTGGTCGGCCGTGTGACGCTCAAGGACCTGGTCCGGGACACGGTGGATCTGGTGGAGCGCCACTTCATCGAAGCAGCGCTCGAGCTCACCAACGACAACCGGACTTCGGCCGCCGAAGTGCTCGGCGTCAGCCGGCAGAGCTTGTACGTCAAGCTTCGCAGACACCGTCTTGTGGCCCCGGCCGCCGAGCGGGACGGCGAAGCGGCCGACTAATTCTGCGGAAAAACCCGTTTTGCGAAAGAAAACACTCGCGCGATACCGAACTGTCAATTAAACTAGACAGCAATGGGTGTCAGCAATTCGATACAGCAGCAGGTCCTCACGCGACCTGACCCTCGGGCGGTGCTCACACTGCTCAAGCCGGTCACATGGTTTCCTCCCATGTGGGCGTTCTCGTGCGGCGTTGTCAGCACGGGGCTCCCCATGGCCGGACGCTGGAGCCTGCTTGCGCTGGGCATCTGCATTACGGGGCCGCTCGTGTGTGCCTCGAGTCAGGCGGTCAACGACTGGTTCGATCGTCACGTCGACGCGATCAACGAGCCCGACCGACCGATTCCTTCAGGCCGCATTCCTGGCCAGTGGGGACTTGCCATCGCAGTTGCGTGGACGCTGCTCTCGCTGGTCGCCGCGATTCCGCTTGGCGCCATGGGTCTCGGCGCGGTGACGCTCGCCCTGCTGTTCTCGTGGGGTTACAGCGCACCGCCCTTCCGCTTCAAGCTCAACGGCTGGATCGGCAACGCCGCGGTTGGCTTTACATATGAAGGGCTGGCGTGGGTCACCGGCGCGGCGCTGATGTTCGGACAGGCGTTCCTGCCGTGGCAGATCCTGCTCATGGCGGCACTCTATTCGCTTGGCGCGCACGGCATCATGACGCTGAACGATTTCAAGGCGATCGAAGGCGATCGTCGCATGGGTGTGCGTTCATTGCCCGTGCAGCTGGGACCGGATCGCGCCGCGTGGGTCGCATCGATCTTCATGATTGTTCCGCAACTCGTCGTGATTACTCTGCTGGCGATGTGGGACCGGCCGTATCACGCCGTTGCCATTGCAGTGCTCACCATTGCGCAGATCGGCATCATGCGCTGGTTCGTGCAGGAGCCGGTCAAGCGCGCGCTGTACCAGAGTGCATTCGGTGTTCCGTTCTATGTAAGCGGCATGATGATCACCGCGTTTGCGCTGCGCGCCATCGTCGGCGGTGGTGCATGAGCTGGCTGCAGATTGTGCGACTGGGCCTGGTGCAGGCCTGCATCGGTGCGGTGGTCGTACTCATGACTGCCACGATGAATCGCGTCATGGTCGTAGAACTGGCGCTGCCGGCAACCGTACCGGGTGCGCTTGTTGCGCTGCATTTCGCCGTGCAGCTCTACCTTCGGCCGCGTCTCGGACACGGTTCGGATGCAGCGTCAGCTCGCACGCCGTGGATCATCGGGGGCATGGCAACGTTGGCAGCCGGCGGAGTCGGCGTCGCACTCGCCGTTGCGCTCATGTCTACCTCGCCTTGGCTGGGCGTCGCACTTGCGGCGGTTGCGTTCGTGGTGCTGGGCGCCGGTGTCAGTGCTGCGGGTACGCCGTTGCTGGCGCTGATCTCCGAACACGCGCGTCCGTCGCAGCGTGCCGGAGCTGCCGCCATCACGTGGATCCTGATGATCATCGGGTTCATCATCACTACCGCGACCACGGGCTCATTGCTCGAACCGTTCGGGTTCCAGCGGCTGTTCATGATCACCGTCGGTGTTGGTGCTGCAGCATTGCTGCTTACCACGATTACGCTCTACCGCCTCGAGCCATCGCTCGGCGAGCGCATCGCGCCGGAGCCGATTGCGGGCAGCGAGCGCGGTGCTGCGTTCCGTGATGCAGTACATGCGGTATGGAACGAGCCCGTTGCGCGCACCTTCGCAGTATTCGTATTCGTGGCGATGCTGGCGTACAGCGCTCAGGACCTCATTCTCGAGCCATTCGGTGGTATCGCATTTGGACTTTCGGCAGGTGAAACGACGAAGCTTGCCGGCATGCAGCATGGCGGTGTTCTCGCGGGCATGATCATGACGGCGCTCGTTGGCGCGCGTCTCGGCTCGCTTCGCCTTTGGGCGGCCGGCGGGTGCGCGGCGTCTGCGGTGATGTTCGTGGCGCTCGTGATGAGCCCCGCAATTGCCAGCGTTGACACGTTCCGGATCATTGTGTTCATGCTTGGGCTGTCGAACGGCGTGTTCGCGATCGGTGCCATCGGTTCGATGATGGCGCTCACCGGTGACGCACAAGACGGTCGCGCGGGACTGCGCCTCGGTGTGTTCGGCGCGGCGCAGGCCGTGGCGTACGGGCTCGGTGTTTCCCTCGGCGGTGCAGGCGTCGACATTGCCCACGTGCTGACCGGTTCGCCGATCCGCGGATATGCAATGGTGTTCTCCGTCGAAGCGGCGCTCTTTGCCGTTTCCGCGGTGCTCGCCTTTCGCTCAGCTTCGGCTGAGAACGCTGGTGATATTGTGCGGACGCGCGGCGAACTGCTGCCTGCCGTGGTGAACAACTGATGCGTACGTCATCGAGGAGCACGCACTGATGGAACAGTTCGACGTGGTGGTGGTGGGTGGAGGACCGGCTGGGGCGACAGCGGCGCACGAGTTGGCGCGGGCCGGCCGTACTGTTCTGCTGCTCGACAAGGCCGGTCGCATCAAGCCGTGTGGTGGCGCAGTGCCGCCGCAGTTGCTCAAGGACTTCAATGTCCCCGAGGAGCTGATGGTCGCGCGCATCGACACGGCACGCATGATCTCGCCCAAGTCCCGCAAGGTGGACATCCCGGTCGGAAACGGATTCGTTGGCATGGTGGACCGGGATGTGTTCGACGAGTGGCTGCGCGAGCGCGCACAATCGGCAGGCGCAGAGCGACGCATTGGAGCGTTCACGAGCATGGCGCGCGACGCGGATGGTGTGCAGCGCCTCAGCTACACCGATGGTCGTTCGCGCGCAGGTGAAGTGCGCCAGGTGCGCGCCCGCATGGTGATCGGCTGCGACGGTGCGCTGTCTGGTGTGGCACGCGCGGCGATTCCCGGTGCGGAGAAGATGAAGCATGTCTTCGCGTATCATGAAATCGTCAAGTCGCCCACGGTGGACACCGAATCGTTCGGACACAACCGCTGCGATGTGTATTACCAGGGACCGTTGTCGCCTGACTTCTATGCCTGGATTTTCCCGCACGGAAACACCACGAGCATCGGCACCGGCTCACTGCAGCAGGGATTCAAGCTTCGTTCCGCAGTCGCACAGTTGCGCGAAAGCACGGGCCTGACCGATGCAGAGACGCTGCGTCGCGAGGGCGCGCCGATTCCGCTCGAGCCGCTGCGCCGGTGGGACAATGGACGCGACGTGATCGTTGGTGGCGATGCGGCGGGCACAGTTGCCCCGGCATCCGGAGAAGGCATCTACTACGCGATGACGAGCGGCCGTTACGTGGCCCTCGCTGTCGAGGCAACTCTGCGCACCGGCAATCCGCGGCATCTGCGCAGCGCACGCCGCCGTTTTATGTGGGAGCACGGCCAGGTGTTTCGCGTGCTTGGCATCATGCAGCGTTTCTGGTACAGCAACGACAATCGTCGCGAACGGTTTGTTGCCATCTGCAACGATCGTGACGTGCAGGAGCTCACGTTCGACGGGTACATGAACAAACGCCTGGTGAAGGCAAAGCCGCTCTCCCACGTCAGAATCTTCTTCAAGAATCTGGCGCACCTCACCGGCCTGGCGACAGCCTGACCGTCGCCTTACCTCCTCGAAACCTTCGCATCGCATGCTCATTTCGATCGCAGTCGACTTCCGCCGTGCCGACGTCGCGACCCGGGAGCAGTTCCACTTGTCCGAGGAGCGGCTGACGCAGCTCTATCGAACAGCCCGGAGTGAAGTGGTAACGGAAGCCGCGCTCATTGCGACGTGCAACCGCACGGAACTCTACGCGTGGGTGGAGAGCGAAGACATTGACGAGGTCGACAAAGCGATCCAGACGCTCGCGCGTCGATGGATGCGCACTCGCGTGAACGGCGACCAGTTGCTGCGCACTGCAACGCGCCGTTACGGTGCCGATGCCGCGCGGCATGTGGTGCGTGTCGCGTCGGGACTCGAGTCGCAGGTGCTGGGCGACGGGCAGATTCTGGGTCAGTTGCGCTCCGCGTACAAGCGGGCGGCGCACAGCGGCGCGACGGGTCCGTTGCTGCACCGCCTGTTCGAGACGGCCCTGCGCGCCGGCAAGCGTGTGCAGACGGAAACGTCACTGCTCGCGGGACGCAACTCGATCGGCGCCGAGGCGGCGTCCATTGCACATCAGCGATTCGGGACGCTCACGAATGCGCGTTGTCTCGTGGTTGGCGCGGGCAAGACCGGAGAGCGTACGGCGCGTCAACTCATCAAGCTGGGCGCGCGGGACATTGTGCTGATGAATCGCACGATGGCGCGCGCGGAGGAGCTGGCCGAAATCATCGGCGGTCGCGCAGCACCGATGGAGACCATGCATGCAGAAGCAGCCATGGCCGACATCGTGATTGTGGCCACGGCGTCGGAGCAGCCCATTCTCCTGGCCGATACGCTGCGCCGCACGCGTGAAGCCTGTGGAACGTCGGCGTACTCCCTGCTGCTCATGGATCTCAGCCTGCCTCGCAACATCGAGCCCGCCGTGCTCGAATTGCCGGGAGTGGCACTGGTCGATCTGGATACGCTGCACACGCCGATCCTCGCCGCGGAAGAGCAGCGCCGGACCGCCGTGCCGCAGGCCGAGCGGATCTGCACGGAAGAAGTCGAGGACTTCCTCGAGTGGGCGTCGGCCCGTCCGGCGCGTGACGCCATCCGTCCGCTCGCTGACGCGCTCACCGAAGTGGCGCGGCGGGAGGTAGCCTTC
>JBGTFN010000382.1:0-3094 GCA_041747275.1 Gemmatimonadaceae bacterium
ATATGCGGCTGGGGTTAACGTGGGGTTAACCGGGGGGTCTTTTGCGGGGCAATCGCGGGGTGTTGTGAGGGAGAACACGACACAACGTGTAGCCTTCCAAGCTTGATGTCGCGGGTTCGAGTCCCGTCTCCCGCTCTGTTGCGATACCATCACCAAACGAGAAAGGGGCGCCCGATCGGGCGCCCCTTTTGCGTCGCGGTCGCTCGACAATTGCCTGCGTCTGCCGCAGTATTGGCGAGGATTACCGCGACGAGCCACTCCGAATTCATCCTCACGGGCAATGGGTCGCCCTCCCAACGTTCGCTATCGTACCGCATGGCTGACAGCGAAGCAGACACGAACGCGACGGTGCCCGCAGGATCGGCGTTGAACGGCGATGCGCCGCTGGTATTGGTCGCGGAAGATCACGACGACAATCGCATCATTGCCACGAGCATGCTTCGTCACGCCGGCTTCCGCGTAATCGAAGCCACGCGCGGTGATGAGGTTTTGCGCCTGGCGCGCGAGCAGAAGCCGGCGGTGATTCTCATGGACATCGGCATGCCGGGCGTCGACGGCTGGACGGCCACGGAGCAGCTCAAAGCGGATCCGGCCACAGCAAAGATCATCATCTTGATCGTGACCGCGCACGCGTTTTCCGGTGACCGCGAGATGGCCGCGAAGGTGGGCAGCGACGGGTATCTGACCAAGCCCGTGAGTCCCACTCGCCTGGTTCGCGCGGTAGAGCATGCCCTGTCGACCGCCGGCCGCTGAACGACAGCGCATCACAGCCGTTGTGTCCGGGGGCCCGGGCTGATATTCTTGCAGACTGTCTTTGTGCGCGGCGGTTTCGTGCACGTTGCTCACGTAGCTCAGTCGGCAGAGCACATCCTTGGTAAGGATGAGGTCACCGGTTCGATCCCGGTCGTGAGCTCTTCACTCCCTCGCCGCTCTTCTGGCGGCCAACTGGCTTTCGGAAGCGACCACCAGCCGCCGGCCACCAGCCGCCGGCCACCAGCCGCCGGCCACCAGCCACCGGCCGCAGTCCCCGGCCAACAACCGTAAACCGTTCACTGCAACCGTGAACCGTCCGGGTATGCAGTTGCGCCGAGCGCTGGCGCCTGCGGTCTTCGGTGGCGGGCCCGCTGCGGCGATGTTGACGGTGACAGTCGACCGTTCACGGTGAACCGACGTGGTTGACTGACCGTTGACGGTTACGGTGAACGGTCATCGGTCAACAGCGGCTGAGAGGAGCGCTTGCGCGGCCATCGGGCCCGCACTACGTTTCAGGGCTCACCCCGTTGCCCTGGCCCAACGTGCGCCCGCTGTGCAGTCCGTCCCTGACGTTCTGCCCCGCTCGCCTCGTCTGAATCATCGCTTTTCGGGGGGTTCAAACTTTGTGAAGCGATCTTGCGGCTGCCGCGCACACGCACTGGGCGTGTGGAGTCCGGCGCCGGGATCACTTCCACCGAACGGCCCCGTGTTGGGCCGCTGTCCGGAGCCGGAACGATGCCACGCGACAAAATCATCCTCGGGTGCACCGAGTGCAAGAATCGCAACTACTTCACCACCAAGAACAAGCGCCTGCACCCTGAGCGCGTGGAATGGAAGAAGTATTGCCCGCGCTGCGACAAGCACCTGATTCATAAGGAAACGAAGTAATCATGGCCGCCCCCTCCACTGAGGTGACGCGTCCCGGCATGGGCACTCGCGCGGTTGCGTACTACCGCGATGTCGTCGCCGAGATGAAAAAAGTCACCTGGCCGGACAAGGACCAGATCCGTCAGATGACCATCCAGATCACGATCTTCGTGCTGGTCATCGGCGCCATCATTGCGCTGATGGATGTGGTGTTGCAGGCAGCGTTGATTCGCCTGCCGACGGCCTTGCTGCGCTAAGGGGCGCGCGCATGTTCGAACACCACTGGTACGCTGTGCAGACCACGTCGGGCCACGAAAACAAGGTCCAGCGTCTGCTGCAACGGAAGATCGACACCGATCCCGCCGAGCCGGACGCGCGTGGCATTCGTCAGGCGCTCGTGCCGACGCAGGAAGTGGTTGAGATCAAGAACGGCAAGAAGGTCACGGTCGAACGCAAGATCTTCCCGGGCTATGTGCTCGTGGAGATGCTGCCGACGCAGGACACGCTGCACGAAGTGAGTGCGGTGCAGGGTGTCATCAAATTCGTGGGCAAGGATCGCGAGCCGATGCCACTGCGCGACGACGAGGTCAAGCGATTGCTTGGCATCGTCGACGAAGCGGAAGCGGCCGCGGCGAAGGAAGAGATTCCGTTCCTCGTCGGTCAGGCGGTGCAGATCACGGAGGGCCCGTTCGCGGACTTCAACGGCAGCGTCGAAGAAGTGCTCACGGACAAGGGCAAGGTGCGGGTTTCGGTCAGTCTGTTCGGACGCCCCACGTCGGTGGAGTTGGATTACCTGCAGCTGCGCGGCTACTAGGCACTGCAGGGACGCGCTGGAGACAGCGCGCGCCGGATACCACGACGGCGTAAAACGAAACGGTGGGAGCAAGACCGGCGCCGGCCTTTCCGGCGACGGACGTTCGCGAGAGGTAGAAGAATGGCCAAAAAGGTCACGGGTTTCGTCAAGCTGCAGATTCCTGCAGGCAAGGCGAATCCGGCCCCGCCGGTAGGTACGGCACTCGGTCCGCAGGGCATCAACATCATGTCATTCTGCAAAGAGTTCAACGCTCGTACGCAGGGTGGTGATATGGTGGTCCCGGTCGAGGTCACGATCTACGGCGACAAGTCGTTCACGTTCATTCTCAAGACTTCGCCGGCGGCGGAGCTGTTGAAGAAGGAAGCGGGCGTACAGAAGGGGTCGGGTCAGCCGAACAAGATCAAGGTCGGTTCGGTCACGAAGGCTCAGGTGAAGAAGATCGCCGAGCTGAAGATGCCGGACTTGAACACGGACTCCCTGGAAAGCGCGATGGCCATGGTGGCCGGTGCCGCGCGGTCCATGGGCATTACGGTGAGCGACTGATGCGCACCTACGGCAAGAAGTACACGGCCGCGGCGAAGAGCCGCGAGATCGGTGCCGCGCATCAGGCGAGCAAGGCGATCACGCTCGTGAAGGACATGGCGTTCGCCAAGTTCGATG
>JBGTFN010000383.1:0-4729 GCA_041747275.1 Gemmatimonadaceae bacterium
GTAGTACGTCGTGAGCACCGGCTTGGTGGCGCGACGCTGTGTGCGTACGACGTCGACAGCACTATGGCTGCCGACGATTCCGACATGAACAACGACGTTCCGTCGACGACCGGCGCCGTTGCGCCGTCAACGAGCGGGCTCACCGCGTGGGACGAGGAGCAGGCATGAGCGCGACCATCGACCAACTGGTCAACCGGGAATATCAGTACGGCTTCAGTACCGACATCGACGCGGAAACGCTGCCGCCCGGCCTGAGCGAAGAGACCGTTCGCTTCATCTCGGCGAAAAAAAACGAACCCGAGTGGCTGCTCGAGTGGCGCCTCAAGGCCTACCGCCGCTGGCTCACCATGAAGGAGCCGCATTGGCCCAACGTCACGTACGAGCCCATCGACTATCAGGCATCGTCGTACTACTCGGCGCCCAAGTCGGTCAACCCGCTTGGCTCACTCGACGAAGTCGATCCCAAGCTGCTCGAGACGTACGCGAAGCTCGGCATCTCGCTCAATGAACAGAAGCGCCTGAGCGGCGTGGCCGTCGATGCCGTGTTCGATTCGGTGAGCGTGGGTACCACGTTCCGCGCGGAACTCGCGAAAGAAGGCATCATTTTCTGCTCGTTCGGTGAAGCGGTGCGCGAGCACGGTGACCTCGTTCGACAGTATCTTGGGTCTGTCGTGCCGTACAGCGACAACTTCTTCGCCGCGCTCAACTCGGCGGTGTTTTCAGACGGCTCGTTCTGCTACATCCCCAAGGGTGTGCGCTGTCCGATGGAGCTGTCCACGTACTTCCGCATCAACCAGGCCACCACCGGACAGTTCGAGCGCACGCTCATTGTCGCGGATGAAGGCTCGTACGTGAGCTATCTGGAAGGATGCACCGCACCCAAGCGAGACACGAATCAGCTGCACGCTGCGGTCGTTGAAATCGTCGCGCTCGACAATGCCACGGTCAAGTACAGCACCGTGCAGAATTGGTATGCGGGCGACGAGAACGGTCTTGGGGGCATCTACAACTTCGTCACCAAGCGCGGCAAGGCGATGAAGAACAGCAAGATCTCGTGGACGCAGGTGGAAACTGGCTCCGCGATCACGTGGAAGTATCCCAGCGTGATCCTGCAAGGCGACAATGCGGTCGGCGAGTTCTACTCGGTTGCCGTCGCGTCCAAGATGCAGCAGGCCGACACGGGCACGAAGATGATTCACATTGGCCGCAATACACGCTCGAATATCGTGAGCAAGGGCATCTCCGCGATGAAGGGACAGAACTCGTATCGCGGCAAGGTGCACATCCTGCCCAAGGCGGAAGGCGCGCGCAACTACACGCAGTGCGACTCCATGCTGGTGGGCAATGAGTGCGGCGCGCACACGTTTCCGTACATCGAAGTGCAGAACAACTCAGCGATCCTCGAGCACGAGGCGTCCACGAGCAAGATTGGTGAAGACCAGATTTTTTATCTGAAGCAGCGTGGACTCGACGCCGAGCAGGCCGTGTCGATGATCGTGAGCGGATTTTGCAAGGAAGTCTTCAAGGAGCTCCCAATGGAGTTCGCACTTGAAGCCCAGCAGTTGCTCGGCATCACCCTTGAAGGAAGCGTGGGCTGATACGAGGTCAGCCACGAGAGTCGCTATTCGGCCGTTAGGCTCAGTGGCCGTAAGGCCGTTAAGCCCTCAAACGTACGATCTCTCTATTGAGTCGTGACACATCAGTTTCGCACCAAACCCTCGGCCTGATGGCCGTACGGCCCCCGGGCCCAACAGCCGAACAGGGTGCAGGACAACATTCATTCGACTAGAACCGGGACTCCGGTCCCACTGAGATACGACATATGCTCGAGATTCGTGACTTGCACGCCGCCGTCGATGGCACGCCCATCCTGAAAGGCATTTCGCTCACCGTGAATGCCGGTGAAGTCCACGCTGTGATGGGACCGAACGGTTCCGGCAAGAGCACGCTCGCGCAGGTGCTCGCGGGACATCCCGCGTACGAAATCACCAGCGGCGAGATTCTGTATCAGGGCGAGAACCTCGCCGAGATGGACGCGGAGGTGCGCGCGCAGGCCGGTGTGTTCCTCGCGTTCCAGTATCCCGTGGAGATTCCGGGCGTGTCCAACGCGTATTTTCTGCGCGCGGCATACAACGCCAAGCTCAAGGCGCAGGGACTCGACGAAGTTGACCCGATGGAGTTCCTCGACCTGGTCGAAGAGCAGCTCAAGCTTGTGGATATGGACCCGGCCATGCTGCATCGCTCGGTGAACGCTGGCTTCTCGGGTGGTGAGAAGAAGCGCAACGAGATCCTGCAGATGGCCGTGCTCAAGCCAACGCTCGCGATCCTCGACGAAACCGATTCCGGCCTCGACATCGACGCGCTGCGCATCGTGGCCAACGGCGTGAACGCGCTCAGGCGTCCCGAGAATGCGACGATCGTGGTGACGCACTACCAGCGCCTGCTCAACTACATCGTGCCCGACCATGTGCACGTACTCGCGGGCGGACGCATCGTGAAGTCGGGCGGCAAGGAACTCGCGCTCGAACTCGAGGCGCGCGGTTACGACTGGCTGCTGGAGGCGGTGGCGTGAGCACAACCATTCTCGCACCACAACTGCTCGAGCAGGCGACGGCGTCGGCCTCGGCGGCTGCGCCTGAAGCATTGCGCACGCAGCGGGCGGCGGGCGCGCGTGAGTTCGAGCGGCTCGGCCTGCCCACCACCAAGGTGGAAGACTGGCATTACACGAGTGTCGCGTCGCTTGCCGATACGAAGTTCGTACCGATGACGGGCAACGCAACTGACCTCACGATCGAGCAGCTTGCGCCGTATCGCTTCAGCACATCGTGGCCAACGCTCGTGTTCGTGAACGGCGTGCATGCCCCGTCGCTGTCGAACATCGGTGAGTTGCCGGACGGCATCCGCGTGATGCCGCTGGCACAGGCGGTGTCGGAGCTTGGTGATGTCGTGGCACGTCAGCTAGGTAGCTACGCGCCGGCCGATCGTGACGGCTTCACGGCGCTCAATGCGTCGTTCCTGGGCGAGGGCGCTGTTGTGCATGTCGCCAAGGAGATGGTCATCGACATGCCGGTACACCTGCTGTTCGTCACCACGGACCATGGCGTGGGCGGCATGCAGCACCCGCGCGTGCTGCTCGTAGCCGAACGACATGCGAAGGCCAGCGTGATCGAGAGCTGGGTCGGGCTGACAGACGGCGTGTACTTCTCCAATCCCGTCACCGAAGTGCTGGTGGAAGACGGTGCCACGCTCAATCACCTCAAGGTGCAGCGCGAAGGGCGCAACGCGTTCCACGTGGGCACGATCGAAGCCCGCCAGGGCCGCGACTCGCACTACGTGTCGTTCTGCTTCAGCACGGGGGCGCAGCTTTCGCGCAGCAACGTCTACACGGTGCTCGACGGCGAAGGATGCGGCACCACGCTCAACGGTCTCACCATGCTCGACGGCGAGCAGCATGGCGATGTGCAGACGCGCATCGAGCATGCGAAGCCGCAGTGCTTCAGCCGCCAGATCTACAAGAGCGTGCTCGACGATACGTCGCATGGCGTGTTCAACGGCAAGGTGTTCGTGCAAAGCATTGCGCAGCAGACCGATGGCAAGCAGACCAACAATACGTTGCTGCTGTCAAAGACCGCGCAGGTGGATGCCAAGCCGCAGCTCGAGATCTTTGCCGACGATGTGAAGTGCACGCACGGCGCGACGGTGGGACAGATCGACCGCAACTCGCTCTTCTACATGAAGAGTCGCGGCATCGATGAGGATACATCGCGGCAGTTGCTCACGTACGCATTTGCAGCCGACGTGCTGGAAACGATCGAGAACGAAACGATCCGCGACGAACTCGAGCGCGTCAGCCGTCGCCGTTTCACGTCGTCTGCCGACTGACCACGATGTCCGACCTGCAGGAGCTGTACCAGTCGGTCATTCTCGACCACAACCGCAAGCCGCGCAACTTCGGACCGCTCGATGGTGCGACCGGCACGGCGGAAGGCAAGAATCCGCTGTGCGGTGACCAGGTCGAAGTGGCGGTGCTCGTTGATGGCGACATCGTGAAACAGGTGCAGTTCACCGGACACGGCTGCGCGATTTCCAAAGCGTCGGCGTCGCTCATGACCACGGCGGTGCAAGGCAAGTCGCGCGCCGAGGTCGATGCACTGTTCGACAAGTTTCATGCGCTCGTGACCGGTCGCGCTGCGGAAGCCGACATCACGCGCGAGGCACTCGGCCAGCTCGTCGTGTTCTCGAGCGTGTCGCGGTTTCCGATTCGCGTGAAGTGCGCGTCACTGGCATGGCACACGTTGCGCGCGGCGCTCGCGAACGATGCGGTGGAGGTACCTGTCTCCGCCGTGCCCGTTTCCACGGAGTAGTGGTGAGCACGCCTGCACAGTCGCCGGATGCCGCGTTCATTCGTGCGGGACGCGTGGACGATCTCGAAGATGGAATCCCGGTTGGCGTGGTGTTGGAGAATGGCGAACGGGTGTGCGTAATCCGTCGCGCTGAGGCGGTGTGGGCGGTGCACGATATCTGTCCGCACCGAGGCTTTGGGCTCTCGGGCGGCGACTGCGTGGAGATGGTCGATGGCACGCCGGTGATCGAATGTCCGTGGCACGGCGCGCGGTTTTCGTGCGTGAGCGGCGCGGTGCTGCGCGGGCCGTCCACCGATGCGATTGCGACGTATGAGGTGCGTGTGCGAGACGGCGATGTGTTCATCGGCGCTCGACGGGATCCGGAA